>CAJOOD010000145.1 GCA_905236085.1 uncultured Bacilli bacterium | reverse complement strand
TAATCTTCCTCAATTGGATTAGAGGCGATATCGACCTTAAATACCGCTTTTAGCGACAAATCTAGCATATTTTTCTCTAATTCTTTCTCCATATATTTAGCAATCTCTATACGGATGTTAGATAATTCTTGTCCTTTATGATAGGTATTTATATACGCTTCTTTTAATTCTATCTTGGCCTCATTAATCAGTTCTTCATAATTATTTGAGGAGGATAATAATTCATTTAATTCTTTTTGGTATTCTATTAATTCTTTAATGTCCTTTTTATATTTTTTCTTAACAGAATTTAAAGCATGCTTTCTTTCTTCTAGAATCTCTAATCTATTAGGATCATAATCTAGATTCTTAAAATCTTTTTTCAAGGTATCAAATATATCTTCAAGTTCATAATAATGGTCATTTAGTTTCTCATTAATATCTTGATAAGAAGGTTGATATTCTTGGAGCTTATCGACATTAGATTTAAGTTCATATAATTTGTCTAGAGTATCTCCTCTAGCGATATTATCTATTTCACCAAGCAAAGAATAGATTTTATCAAAATGTGTTAGTAAAGATATCTCGTTGTCTATTTTTTCTTCTTCACCAATTTCTAATTCTAAGGCACTTAATTCTTTTAATTGATATTCATAGATATCTTTTCTTTCATTGACATCGTTTTGCTTCTTTATCAGAGATAAGAGATTGTTTTTCTTTTCATTAAATATGTCTAATAAAGTCAAATAATCCTTCTTGTAAGAAGAAATTAATTCATATTTAAATCCATCTATTATTTCTAGATAATTATCAGGATTTAATATCTTCTCATTATCAAATTGCATATGAATATCTGCGAGATATTTAGCAATTCTTTTTAAATCCGATAATGTGACTACAACATTATTAACTTTAATCGTGGATTTATTAATGGAGATGATTCTTTCTACGACAATCTCATCATTAATAACAGGAATATTTAATTTATTCAGTAGCGATGATAGATGGATATTATTGGATACGAAAAATCCTTTGATATTGGCTTTACTTTCTCCGTTTCTAATTAATTCCACCGCGGCACGATCTCCAAGCAATAAACCAAGTGAATCAATGATTAAAGATTTACCAGCGCCTGTTTCACCAGTAAGTACACTTAGTCCATCTTTAAAATCTATTCCAATATTTTCAATAATAGCGAGGTTATTAATTTCCAATCTTTTTAACATATGAATAATATTACAATATTTTTATCATTTTGTTTTACATTAATTTAAAATCTTTTTATAAAGTAACCCTTTTATTTGATTATTGCTCGATTAATTTATAAAATTAATGTTAGTTATGGAATATTTGTATTTATCATTAACAGCCTTACTCCCTATCGGTATTACTATAATTTTGTTTTTGTTAAACCAAAAATGGAAACCGTTTAAAGAATTACCATTTTGGCCAAAACAAATAATTATAGGCGTGATTTACGGGGGAATTTGTATTTTCTGCACCGAATGTGGTGTCAAAATTGATGGCGCGGTATTAAATGTTAGATCAGCTTCTCCTATTATTGCTGGCGTGGTCTTTGGTTGGCCTGCGGCGATTATATCCGGGGTTATAGGTGGGGTTGAAAGATATATATCCGCTTTTTGGTCAGGTACTTATTATACCCAATTAGGTTGTGCGATAGCTACAGTCATCGCTGGTTTAGGAACCGCCTTGATTAAGAAATATTTATTTAAGAACAATAAAGTTTCTTGGTTCTACGCTCTTGGTTTGGGTTTGTTCTTTGAAACTATCGATATTTTACTTATCTTCCTTACTAACTTAAACGATATAGAAACGGCGTTCCTACTTGTAAAAAAGATTGGTAATGTTCTCATTTTAGCGGTGGGCTTAACCGTAGGGCTTACTATCATAGTGATACAACTTATTAATCACGGATTATATGGCAGCAGGGGAACAATTAATTTAGAGAAAAAGAGAAAAAAACATATTAAAATCATTATTCAAATTGGTTTATTCATATCTTTGATATTCTCTTATATCATCATGGCGACATTAACATTTAATATTCAAACCAATCTCGCAGAGAATCAGGCCTATGAGCAATTATCTTCTGAGATGGTGGATGTCTCTTCGGAAATTAAAGAGACTTCTGATAATAATATTTTGACAGTTAATAGAACCGTTAAAGATGAAATTGAAGATGTCGGTGAAGGTAATCTAAATAATGATTTATTAAGAAATTACATGGAATCTGAGCGCTTATCGGAAATTAATTATGTAAATTCTGATGGTATTATTATCTATTCCACGAATGATGCTTATGTCGGTCTTAGTTTCTATGCTGAAGGTGCGACACAGATGAACGCCTTTACTGTTTTATTAATAGATCCAAATGTAAATGAATTTGTTCAACCATATCAATTAAATTCCTCTGGTGAATATATGAAATATTCGGGAGTTAAATTAAATAATGGGGGATTTGTTCAAGTTGGTTTTAATACCGAGAAATTCCATCAGGATATTAATTCTATTGTTTCTTTGGTGGCTAATCATCGTCATATTGGACAACGTGGTTATCTAATGATAATTGATGAAACAGGAATTGTTATTTCTTCTTTAAGCACATATATTGGAAAAACCATTACACAAATAGGCATCAATGATATCTCTTCTTTAAAATCTAGTGTTAAATATGTTGGAGCCATTAATGGGGTAGAGTCTCATTATCTTATCGATGTTATTGAAGGATATCTTGTTATAGGTGTTATTAGTGATGAAGAAATAGCCTTTACTAGAGACTTAACTATATATTTAACATCCTATCTTGAATTCATGGTTATATGTATTGCCTTCTTTACCATTTACGCTTTGATTGACATCTATGCTTTAAATAATCTATCTAAAGTTAATGACAAATTAGATATGATTAGCAATGGCAATCTCAATGAACAAGTGCCTGAGATGAATAATAAAGAATTCGATAATTTAGCTAATTCTATTAATAAGACTGTCGATACATTAAAAGAATATATCGATAAAGAAGCCAAGAGACTTGATGAAGAATTAGCGATTGCTAAAGATATTCAAATGTCATTTATTCCACGTCGAACCGCTTATCTATCGCATCATGAATTTAAAATAAGTGCTTTAATGAACACCGCGAAAGAAGTAGGTGGAGACTTCTATGATTACTTCTTATTGCCTAATGATAAATTAGGAATATTAATCGCTGATGTATCTGGTAAAGGTGTCCCTGCGGCGATGTTTATGATGAGAGCTAAATCTCTTATTAAATCATTGTGCGAAAACGGCATAAGTTGTAACGAAGTATTTAATAGAGCCAATCGCAATCTATGTGAAAGAAATGATACCAAAATGTTTATCACCGCTTGGCTAGGGGTAATTTCTCTAGATACTGGACACATTGAATATGTTAATGCTGGACATAACCCTCCATTAATTAGACAAAACGGACATTATAGTTATCTAACTGGTAAACACGGTTTAGTTTTAGGGGCGATAGATATCGCTAAATATCCTAAAGAAGAACTGACATTTAACGATGGTGATGGTATTTATTTATATACCGATGGAGTTACTGAAGCTAATAATAAATTTGGACAATTATATTCCGAAGGTAGATTGATTAAATTGTTAAATGATAATGTCACTTTAAATCCTGAAAAACTTTGCAATATTGTTATGAAAGATATCGATAAATTTGTCGATGGCTATGAACAAAGCGATGATATTACCATGCTAGCGTTTACCTATTTAGGCAAATATGAAGAAAGACATCTCCATTACAAATCTAAATTATCGGAATATACATCGTTTAAAAACGATTTCACAGACATGTATAGCAAATATAATTTATCGCATAAGATGCTTAATAATATTGAAATATGTGCAGAAGAAATATTTGTTAATATTGCTCAATATTCTTATAAAGATGATAATGGTGATATCGATGTCTTATTAACATACTCCCCTCATGAAGTATCATTAACTTTCATCGATAGCGGTAAACCTTTTGACCCATTAAAACGAGAAGATCCTGATACCCATCTACCCGCTAGCGAAAGAGAGATAGGTGGATTAGGTATATTCATGGTTAAAAATATATCCGATTTCATCCATTACTCTTATCAAGATAAGAAAAATATATTAGTCATTTCGCTCTACATCGAGGACGCGAATAAAGGAGAATAACATGGAATTAAGAAGCTTTTTAGAAAACAATACGCTCGTGGTTTTATTGCCAGAGAAAATTGACACATCAAATTGTCAAGATTTTGAAGACAGTTTAAACAAAATCATTGCAGAACGGGAAGATTTTTCTAAATTAATTCTCGATTTGAAGAATTTAATTTACATTTCTAGTGTCGGTTTAAGAAGCGTATTGAGATTAAAACAAAAATTTGATGATCTCACTCTTATTAATGCTTCCAGTGATGTATATGATATATTCTCCATGACTGGATTTACCGAAATCATTAAGATTGAAAAAGTCTTTAGAGAAGTCTCTATTGAAGGATGTGTGGTTATTGGTCAAGGATATTATGGTAAAGTCTATAGAATATCTCCTGATACCATTATCAAGGTTTATAAGATGCGTGGAGATATCGACAATATTAGAAGAGAAAGAAATCTCGCTCAAAAAGCTTTCGTCTTAGGAATACCCACCGCGATATCATATGACGTGGTTAGAGTTAAAGAAGGTGGATATGGTATCATCTTTGAATTAATCAACGCTGATTCATTCTTAAAAGTGATTAAAGAGAATCCAGATAAATTTGATACTTATATTGAAATGTATGCCAATTTATTAAATAAAATTGCTTCTACGAAGATTAATGATGATTCCTTACCATCTGCGAAAAACAATCTCAAATTATGGGTCAACACTATTAAAGGCCACTTTAATGATGAAGAATTAAAAGATATCAATAGATTAGTGGAAACTCTCCCTGATAGCGATAATATGATTCATGGTGATTGCCATGCGAAAAATATCTTTATCGTGGATAATGAACCAGTATTAATTGATATGGATACATTAGCCAAAGGTCATAGAATATTTGATTTTGCGGCGATTTATCAAACATATATTGCTTATGAAGCCTCTGAACCAGGCAATCTAGAAAGATTCTTAGGTATCTCTAAAGAAACCGGTTATAAATTATTCCATAACACCCTCAGAACCATTTATCCAACATTAAGCGAAGAAGAATATAATCTCATAGTTAAAAAGATTTCCTTTGTTGGTTATGTCCAATTATTAAACGCGGTGGAAAATGGTGGAGCACCTCTAGCAGAACGTATCGCTATGTGTGAAAATGGCATCAAATCTTTGGCCAAAGAATTAGATACTCTTGATTTTTAATCGATATGTTAAAAAGAGGTATAACATTAGAAAAAGAAATAATTGCCGATGAAAATACATCCGCAGTTTATATGAAAAGCGGAACCTTAAATGTTTTTTCTACACCTTCTATGGTGGCCTTGATGGAAGATACATCTAAAGATTTAGTATTTCCTCATCTAGATGAAGGTTATACCACAGTGGGCACATCCTTAGATATTAAACATGTTGCCTCTACTCCAATTGGTATGAAAATTAGATGTGTTGCTACTCTAATTGAAATTGATAATAGAACCCTTACATTTGATGTTAAAGTCTATGATGAAGTAGGATTAATTGGTGAAGGTAGACATCAAAGATTTATAGTAAACGGGGATAGATTTTTAGCGAAAACCTATGCAAAAAATGAAAATAGAAATTGATGATATTAAATCTTTATTTCCTAAAAGAGATATCAACGCGAATAAAGGAGATTTTGGTTATATAGCCTTAATTGGTGGCTCGATTAGATATAGTGGGGCTATTAGGCTCGCTAATATGGCATCCGCATCTTTAATATCAGGTGCGGGTGTAGTTAAATTAGCCACACCCAGGACTTTAGTAACCACTTTTATACCTTTAATATTAGAATCCACCTTATATCCTTTAAGCGAAGTAGATGGCCATATCTTATTTAAAGAAGAAGAATTTCTAGACTTATCTCATAATTTAAAAAGCATTGCTATAGGAATGGGGATTGAAAACAACAATGAGACTAAAAAGGCCATCAAATGGTTATTAAAAAATTATAAAGGTAATCTCATAATCGATGCGGATGGATTAAACGCTTTAAGTGAACTAATTAAAGAAGACAACAATATCCTCTTGTCTAGTAACGCCTCTATTATATTGACTCCTCACCTTAAAGAATTCTCTAGATTAATCAATAAAGATATAGAAGAAATAAAATCTAAACCATTAGAATTAGCAAGAGAATTCGCCAAAAAGAATCACGTCATAGTGGTATTAAAAGGTCATACCACATATGTTTGTGATGACAATGATTATTATGAAATAACATGTGGGAATCCTGGCATGGCAAAAGCGGGAAGCGGGGACGTTTTATCAGGAATATTAGCCTCCATTACTGTTAATAATGCTCATCAATTATTAAAAGCTTCCGCGGGAGCGGTATATATTAATGGTCTTGCTGGAGATCTAGCTAGAGATAAAAATAATGAAGTCACAATGCTAGCCTCTGATACCGCTGATAATGTAAGAGAAGTGTTAAATAATATCCTAAACAAATAATATTAACGGATTATTTCGTGCTTAAAATATTGTTCTTGGAAACGAACTAATTGTACTATTTCTTCGTCGCTATAATTCTCATTTAAGGCACATACAACTAATTTATCTTCTACATCATCAAATCTATGAATAATTGCAATAACTTTGCCTTCGAAAATATCTATTGGTTTATCAACGCCTAAAATATAGGCATCTTGATATGCGCCGTCCAGGGCTTTAAATTCTTTGATGTAGCCGTAATTTAAAGTATATAGGATACCTTTATGTTTATATCCAATAGGTCTATCAACATATACTTTAACTGTCTTATTCATATATGTTTTTGCGGTTTCAAGAATCTCTAATCTTTCCATATAATTTTCTGAGCATTTTTAAATTTTACATAAATATTGGACTTTTGCATAAAAAAACGGCCGTTTGCTCGCTTTATAAATCAATATCTAATTCTACAGGGCAGTGGTCTGAGCCATATATATCATTATGGATTTTGGCGTCTTTTACTTTTTCCATTAATCTATCAGATACGATAAAATAGTCAATTCTCCAGCCTACATCCTTAGCTCTAGCGTTCATACGATATGACCACCAAGAATATTTAACTTCTTCAGGATATAATTCTCTAAATGTATCTTTAAATCCATTAGCGAGAAGTCTCGAGAATTTATTTCTCTCTTCATCGGTAAAGCCAGGATTATGTCTATTTGTTTCTGGATTCTTTAAATCTATTTCCTTATGAGCGACATTTAAGTCACCGGTGTAGATAAGTGGTTTCTTGCTATCTAATTCTTTTAAATAATCTAGAAGATCATCTTCATATTGCATTCTAAAATCTAATCTTTTTAATCCATCTCCAGCGTTAGGTACATAGGCTCCTACAAAATAGAAATTATCAAATTCTAAGGTAATAATGCGACCTTCTTCATCATATTTTTCATCTTTTAAACCATAATGTATGCTTAATGGTTCTTTTTTGCTAAACACTGTTACACCTGAATAACCTTTTTTAAGTTTAGAAACGGTCCAATAGGTGAAATAATTCTCAGGAGCGAAAGGAAAATCTAAATGTATGTCTTCGCTAAATTTACTTTCTCCGATAAAAAATATGTCCGCGTCAAGATTATTAAAATCACGGATGAAGTCTTTTTGTAAGATGGCTCTAATGCCATTAACGTTAAAGGAAACCAATTTCATAGGAATATTATTTCACATTTATTTCTATTTTTTAAGTTTGTTTTAAGTTTCGCCATATATTATATGAGCACAAGGAGGACAAAGTCATGGCGGAAAAAGGCGAAGTATTCGAAAGATATGAACTCAAATATATCTTGACTAGAGAAGATTATGAATATTTCAAAGAAGCTGTAAAAGGCCATATGCAGGTAGATCAATTCGGCATATCGACAATTCAATCTATCTATTATGACACTAAAGATTCCTTGCTGATTAGAAGGTCTCTAGATAAGCCTATTTATAAAGAGAAATTGCGTCTTAGAAGTTATGGCTTAGTTAAAGAAGGACAACCATGTTTCTTAGAAATGAAAAGAAAAGCCGAAGGTCTAGTATATAAAAGACGTATATCGATGCTAGAACAAGATGCGATGGATTTCATGAATAAGAAGAATGATGGTCCTGATAAACAAATCGCTAGAGAACTCAAATATTTCCGCGATTATTATGGGGATTTAGAACCAAAAATTCTAATTATCTATGAAAGAGAATCTTATTTCGAACCTAATGGAGGAGAAGTAAGAGTCACCTTCGACTTCAATCCTAGATTTAGAACAACTGATCTTAATCTACATACGAATCTAGATGGTAGATTTCTCTTAGATGAAGATACTGTTCTTCTAGAGATTAAAGTCCTCCATAATATGCCATTATGGCTAACCAAAATATTAAGCGAAGGGCATATTAAAAAAGGAAGCTTCTCCAAATATGGTCAAGCTTACAAATTAATAAAAGAAAACGAAAACAAGAAAAAAGAAGTACAAACAAGAAAGGAAGGTAGAGAATTATGGTCTTATTCGAAACGATATTCTCCAACGGCGTAGATGTTGGAACTTACTTCTTAATGGTCTTAGTCGCAGCGGTATCTGGAGTATTATTCTCCTGGGCCATCTCCTTTAAATTAAAGAGCAGTAAAGGCTTTTATATCGTTGATGCGATTACCCCATTATTAATCGCAACAATTGTCATATTCGCTTCAGAAAATATTGGTATTGGAGCAGGACTTGCCATTGGTGGATGCTTCTTTGCTATAAGATTTAGAAGCGCTCCTGGAAGCGCGAGTGAGATGCTTGCCTTATTAGCTTCGATGGGTTCTGGTATTGTCTTTGGTCAAGGTTATCTAGCTTATGGTGTAGCTTTATTACTCCTTGCCGCAGGATTATATATTGGGCTATCTTATCTTCCAATCTTCAACCATAAGGCCGAAAGAGCGGAAAGATTATTAAAAGTCACCATGCCAGAAGATGTCAATTATGAAGAAGTATTAAAAGACACTCTTAATCACTACACCACTGAACACGAAGTTATTAGAGTTAAAACTTCTGATATGGGTTCTTTATATAAAATTGAAATTCGTATCAGAATGAAAAATCTATCCGACATCAAATCATTAATCGACGATGTTAGATTAACCAATGGAAATCTAGAAGTCGCGGTAATGCCATATGTTGGAAACAATCAAGTTTTATAATCAAATTTATTAAAAATAGTGGAGGTTTGATATGAAAAAAAGTAAATTATACAAAAGTTTACCGCTTTTGATTCTATCATTAACAGGACTATTAATGAGCTGCTCCAACGTAAATAATGGGGGAACTAATACGGGCGGACAAAGCGATGTCAGCAATAACAGTGATGAATTCTCTGATAAAGATACATCTAGTGTTGATGTAAGCGAATACGATGTAGCGATCACATTATCTAGCAATTCTATTGCTTGCGATGATACTACCAGAGTCAGTGTAAATAACAATGTAGCGACAATTATTAAAAAGGGGACATATTTAATAACTGGTAGTATTGCTGATGGCTATATAGTCGTAGATGCCGCGGATGAAAATGTCACATTGATATTAAGTGATGCCTCAATCACATCTAAGACATTTGCTGGAATTTATGTAGCTAATGCTAAAAACGTTTATGTGGTATTAGATGGAAATAATACGGTTAGTAACACTAATACTTTTACACAAATCGATAGCAATAATGTCGATGGAGCTATCTTCTCTAAAGATGATTTAATTTTTAAAGGAAATGGTTCATTAACAGTAAAATCATCAGATAACGGAATTGTTGGTAAAGACGATGTTAAATTTATCGCCGGTACTTATAACATCACCGCTTCAAAAGGACATGGAATTGATGTTAATGAATCTTGTTCTATCGCTGATGCTTCCTTAACAATTAATTCTGGAATTGATGGAGTTCACGTGGAAAACGATGAAGGTGATGGCTACTTCTATATGGAAAGCGGCACAATAAATATTACTTCCACTGGTGATGGTATCTCCGCTTGCTATTATTTAAAAACAATAGGAGGCACAATAGATATCACATCAGGTGGAGGATCAAATAAAACCGCGAGTAGTTCAACCTCATCTAAAGGATTAAAATGCACATCAGAAGATAACACTAATGGAGGTATATTAGTCTCTGGAGGCACATTTACATTAAATTGTTCTGACGACGCCATTCATTCTAATGGCACAGTATTAGTGACTGGTGGAACATTTACTATAGCTAGTAATGATGATGGAATGCACGCGGATGATTATCTAACTATTAGTAATGGGACAATCAATATCACCAAATCATATGAAGGCTTAGAAGCCACATATATTAACATATCTGGCGGAGATATTGATGTTGTAGCTAGCGATGATGGATTAAATGCCGCTGGTGGAAATGATGGCTCTGGCTGGTCAACAAGTAGTACTGGTCAATTAAATATCTCTGGTGGCGATATATATGTCAATTGTTCTGGTGATGGGCTTGATGCTAATGGAACACTCACTATGTCTGGTGGAAGTGTATTTGTAGAAGGACCTACTGGTAATGATAATGGTGCTTTAGATTATGATAGCAGTGCGAAAATAACTGGTGGTGTCTTATGTGCGATAGGATCAAGTGGTATGGCTATGAACTTCTCAAGTGCTACACAAGGCTCAATCTTACTTAATTCCGCGAGCGGTTCTAGTAACACAAAAATCACATGTGGTAGTTATTCTTGGACTGCGAGTAAATCATTCTCTAGTGTTGTAGTATCCACTCCAGAAATGTCATCTGCATCCGGAACATATACAGTAACTGTTGGTTCTCAATCATATTCCTGTCAATTGAGCAGTTATCTATATGGTTCTAGTACTGGTACTCCAGGAGGAAACGGTAATCCAGGCGGTGGAGGCGGCCCAGGAGGACACGGTTGGTAAAAATATTATAGAGGCGAATTATTAGCAAAACTCGCCTCTTTTTTATGAATTTAAATTTAATTAAACCAAATTATTTACAAATCTTTGAACAAAATTATAATAAAGTTATGTTACCTATTTCGATTTATTTAATACCAAATTTAGCCGTTATATATTTAACGATATCTCTATTGTTAGGAATCATTTTATTCATCCCTGCCTTTATTGTCTGGATGATAGTCTTACAAAGAAAGACATATAAGGCTTATAAAAATAATTCCGAAAAAACAAATTTATAATCAATAATTCAGCCAACGTTATGTTGGTTGTTTTTATATATTGAACCTAAATATTTCTATTTGTTTTTATTGATAAAAAACAACTAACATAAGATAATAATAATGGCCTACAAAATTTGGAATTTAAGGAGATAAAATCATGTACAAATTAATTTTAGTTAGACACGGTGAATCTGAATGGAATAAGCTCAACTTATTTACTGGCTGGACTGATGTTGAATTAAGCGAAACCGGTCGTAAAGAAGCCAAAGCCGCTGGCGAAGGATTAAAAGCCAAAGGTGTTAAAATTGATGTTTGTTTCACATCATATTTAAAAAGAGCCATTCATACTTTAAATGCTATCTTAGATGAGATGGATTTAAATTATTTACCAGTTTATAAAGCTTGGCAATTAAACGAACGTCATTATGGTGCCTTACAAGGTTTAAATAAAGCTGAAACCGCAGAAAAATATGGTGAAGAACAAGTTAAAGTTTGGAGAAGAAGTTATGATTG
>CAJOOD010000144.1 GCA_905236085.1 uncultured Bacilli bacterium | reverse complement strand
ATATATCAATAATGAAGCCATAGGTGGATTAAATCTATATATCTACTGTAACAATGACCCAATTTTATATAAAGATGAGATGGGGAATATAGTATTTAGTACAGCTTTATTTATCGATATTATTGCTGCTAGTTTTGCTATCGGCTTTACTTCAAGTGTTATTTCGCAAGGGATTCAATACGGATGGGATCACATAAATGGCTATACATTTTTGCAAGCTGGTATTGATGGCTTATTTTCGGCTGCATCAATGGCTCTATCTTATTCTGCTATAGGTATATTTGGCTCAATGCTGATTGGTGGCTTAACTGGTTTAGCCCAATATAGTGTTGACAGCGCTTTTCACAACGACTTTTCTATTTTTGGAGCGATGATGGCTGCTGGTTTGGGAATAGTTGGTGGTAGTGTAAGTGGGAATGGTATTCAAAATAATATTTTAAAAAATAAAAAACTAGATGAAACCGCTATTACAGCCATAAAGGCTTTATCAACAGCTTTTTCTAAATATGGATATGGGAAGGAATATATGTTAACTATTAATCTATGGGGCTCTAGATTAGGTGCATCTCTTAGTAAAATGTTTGCAGAATCATTTATAAGAGCATTTATTAAAAGCAGTATTTATACACCTTTAATTAGTTATAGCATCCCTGTATTAACTTCTTATATCTCTGATAAATACGGATGGTCGTTTTAATGCGAGTTTATTTGATTTTTATTGTCTCAATCTCATTTCTAGTGATATCGTATGTGTTAATGATATTTAATAAAGAAGAGGTTCCAAAGGAATGGGGAAGTTGGGTCTATCCCAAATATCGTTTAGCAAAATGGCTGGAAAATATGCATAAAAAAATTAAACTTTTTAGCACTTTAAAAATAGATTGTTTTCACTTTTGGTTTTTTGCTCTAACTCTATTTTTGACGATATTTTCGCTTGCAGTTATGATTGTTGATTTCTGCACAAATAATTACATTTCTAAATCAATTGGAGATTTTAATCTTGCTGTTATAACGATTGTTATGATTTCTTTCTCTCTTTTGTGTATTGTGTTTGTGGAAACTCTATTTTACATCGCAAATACTAAATATGATAGAGATAAAAGAAAAATTAGTGATGAAGAAGTAAAAAATATTATAAAAGTAATTCAAAATCCAACAGCCATTCAAGATATCTCTTTCTCTCAAGATAACGAATTAGAGATGATGAAACTACCACATTATTTTGATTTCATGGATGTCTTATCTTATTTTAAAAAGGATAAAACTTATTTAAAATTAGAAACTATTTGTGCCTCTTTAGATTATGAAATTAATCTTAGATATGGAAAGATAAATAAATATAAACAGAATGGTTATTATATAGAAATTTTTATAGAATCTAAGAAAGCCAAAATGGGAGTGTTATCACTATCTTATAAAGAAGGGTTTCTTACTTCGCATCAAGAATTAATAATACCAAAAAAAGAAGATAATAGCTCATTTATTAAAGAAGGATTTACTAATCTAATTAATGATATAAGTAAAATGATGGATTGCTTATTATCTGGAATATTTACTATTGAATTTAATGATAATGAAATAGAAGAAGTCAGTAAAGAATTAAAACCTAACGACTACATCATCATTAATGATTATAAAGCAAATGGAAGTAGAAGAATTAATATTAAAATCAATCACAATAATGATTTATCTAAATATCTACATTTTGATGAAGTAATTATGATAGATAATAAAAAGGGTCGTGTCATCGCTCTTGGCTAGGTAAAAAAGCATACATCATTGGCTAATGGTTATGACTTGTCAATAATTTAAAATAAAACCTTGATTTTCTTAGATTTATTTAAACTAATTTTATTTTTAAAATAATTTGTTTTTTCTTATGGGTGTGCTAATATATTCACGTCGATAAGGAAAATAAATTTATCCTCTTTGTTAATAGAGACTATGGATGGTGGAAGCATAGAACAAATGATAAATAGGCCCCTTCCTTGATATTAGTTAATCACTAACGTTCACCGCGTTAAGGTCAATTAAGAGCGTCTAAAATTATTAGATGAATAAGGATGGTACCGCGATTATTCGTTCCTTAATGGAACGTTTTTTATTGTAAGGAGCTAGTAAAATGAAAAGATTAACCTCGAATGAAATCAGAAATATGTGGCTTAATTTCTTTGCCTCAAAAGGTCATAAAATTGAAAAAGGCGCCTCATTAATTCCTCATAATGATCCAACATTATTATGGATTAATTCCGGTGTGGCCGCTTTAAAGAAATATTTTGATGGAAGTGAAATTCCACCTTCAAGAAGAATAACCAATGTCCAAAAATCCATTAGAACTAATGATATTGAAAATGTTGGTCATACCGCTAGACATCACACCTTCTTTGAGATGTTAGGTAATTTCTCTATCGGTGATTATTTCCGTAAGGAAGTGATACCTTGGGCTTATGAAATATTGATGTCACCTCAATATTTTGATTTTCCGAAAGATAAAGTCTATGTGACATATTATCCTAGTGATTTAGAAACTAGAGATCTATGGATTAAACAAGGACTCGCAAAAGATCACCTCATTCCACTTGAACATAATTTCTGGCAAATAGGGGAAGGACCATGTGGACCTAATACTGAAGTCTTCTTCGATAGAGGAGAAAAATATGATCCCCAACATCTCGGAGTAAGATTATTATCCGAAGAAATAGAAAATGATAGATATATTGAAATATGGGGAATAGTCTTTTCACAATTTAACGCGGTAAGTGGAGTTAAAAAGGAAGATTATAAAGAACTGCCCTCTAAAAATATCGATACCGGTTCCGGATTAGAAAGAATCTGTTGCATCATGCAAGAAACAGAAACCAATTTTGAAACCGATTTATTCATGCCTATTATTAAAGAAGTAGAAAAGATTGCCACTCATAAATATGAAGGAGAATATAAATCCTCATATCGCGTTATCGCTGATCATATTAGAGCTTGTGTCTTTGCTTTAAGCGATGGAGAATCTTTCTCTAATGAAGGAAGAGGCTATGTCTTAAGAAGATTGCTTAGAAGAGCGATGCGTTATGCTCAAAAAATTGGTATCAATAAGCCTTTTATGTACACTCTTGTGGATACAGTGATCTCTATTATGGAAGGATTTTATCCAGAATTAAGAAAAAATGAAGATAAAGTCACCAAGATGATTAAATCCGAAGAAGAAAAATTCTTAAAAACATTACAAAACGGACAACAAATCTTAGCTAAGATGATTGAAGGTAAAACTTCTTTATCTGGTGAGGATGCCTTTAAATTATATGATACATTTGGCTTCCCAATTGAATTAAGCAAAGAGATATGTGAAGAAAATAATGTCACTATCGATATGGATGGCTTTAACAAAGAGATGAAAAAGCAAAAAGAACAAGCTAGAGCCTCTAGAGGAAGTCTAGAATCCATGAATAAACAATCAAAAGATTTAATGGATTATAAAGAAGCATCCTTATTTACTTATGGCTTTAAACCAATTAAAGCAAAAGTTATCGCCTTATTTAAAGATGGGGTGAAAGTGGATAAATTAAGTGATAATGGAGAAGTTATCTTTGATAAGACTATCTTCTACGCTGAAGCGGGTGGACAAGTCGCCGATACCGGTAATATTAAAAACGATAGCTGCGCCGCAGAAGTCTACGCGGTCAATAAAGCTCCAAATAAACAACATCTACATTCATTAAATATCTTATTTGGTGAAATTAAAGTAGGGGATGAATTCTTATTAGAAATCGATGAGGAAAGAAGATCTCTCATCATGAGAAATCACTCTGCCACTCACTTATTACAAAGCGCCTTAGATGAAATATTATCTGGTGATATCAATCAAGCTGGTTCATTCTGTAATGATGAATATGTCCATTTCGACTTCAATTTTGACCGTAAATTAAGTGAAGAAGAATTAAATGCGATTGAAGTAAGAGTTAATGAATGGATATCCGCCTCTATTGAAGAAAAGACCTTAGTCTTACCAATCGAAGAAGCAAAGAAAATCGGGGCTAAAGCTTTATTTTCGGAAAAATATGGGGATGAAGTTCGCGTGGTCACATTTGGTGATGTATCTAAGGAATTCTGTGGAGGAACCCACGTTAATAACACGAATGAAATCGGTATATTCGCAATTGAATTTGAAGAATCAGTGGCCTCAGGTGTGAGAAGAATACAATTTAGAACTTCTAAAGGAGCATATGAATTATTAAAAAGACGTATCAATATCTTAAATAGAGTAAGAAATTCTATCAATGCTGGTTCATATAAGGAAGTTAATGATCGTTTAAATTCCTTAATTAATGAAAAAGATAATTTAAGAAAAGATAATGAATCATTAAATAAGAAATTAGCTTCCTCGATAACTGAATCATTAAAGAAAGAATTTATCGATTATAAAGATAAGAAATTATTATTAAGAAACCTTGGTAATATTTCTAAAGATGTCTTATCGTCTATCGTTGATAATTTGAAGGTTATCTATGATAATGCGGTGATAGTTTTAATCGCTTCTAAAGATAACGGACTACAAATCGTAGTCTCAGTATCTAAGGAATTGAATAATCAAGGAATTAAGGCTGGTTCTATTGTTTCTATGGTCGCTAAAGAATTAGGTGGCTCTGGTGGAGGTAGACCTGATTTTGCTATGGGAGCAGGAAAAGATAGCGATAAGATTGAACATGCATTAGAATTAGTAAAAGAGAGTTTATAATGCAAGAAAGAATTTTAGGTTTAGATTTAGGGACAACGACTTTAGGTATTGCTGTATCTGATGGCTTAGGTATTGGACATCCTAAAGAAGTGTTTCGCTTTCAAAAAGGGGCCTATTCTAAGCCTAAAAATAGAGTACTTGAATTATGTCATGAATTAAATATTACGACCATCGTCTTAGGCTATCCACGTCATATGGATGGGCGAGAATCGGATATGAGCCGAGTGGTCGAAATATTTAAAGAAAGACTAATAGAATCTGATGCTAGATTAAATGTCCACTTAGTGGATGAAAGACTTACTAGTGTTATGGCTCATGAGCGATTAAGTGAGATGGGCATAAAAAAAGATAAGCAAAAAGAAATCGTTGATATGTATGCAGCATTAGAAATATTAGAAACATATCTAAATGGGAGGAAATAATATGGCAACTTTAAGAGAAGACCAAATGGTCATCACCACGGATGATGGAGTAGAACATATCGTAAATATCTTATTTACATATGATAACGAAGAAAGAAATACCTCATATGTTATCTTCACTGAAGATGGTAACGATGATGATGTCATGGTGATGAAATATAAAGAGGGCAGTGATGAACTTCTATATGTCGAAGATGATGAAGAATTAGATGAAGTTCAAGAAGTATTAGATGCCTTCTTAGATGAAGAAGATAAATAAGAATATGAATTAGCCTTCCTTAATAATAGAAGGCTTTTT
>CAJOOD010000143.1 GCA_905236085.1 uncultured Bacilli bacterium | reverse complement strand
ATATTGAAGTTAAAGTCAGTGATATAAGAAACATTTGCAAAATCGACATATGGATAATCTTCCGCTGGGAGTTCATCTATTAAATCGGTTGCAAAGATTTGTGAAACTACAACTTCAGTTGTGGATTCAAGGACTAATTTATTATCATCTAGAGCATTAGATGCTTCTAAATCGATAACATAGCTATAGAAAGCACCATTAACTGCACCAGTTAAAACATTTCCTAAATCATCTTTTAAGTTAGCATATGGAACATTGTTAACTTTTAATCCAGATGTATCGCCTAAGATGTTAAGAGCGACATAGTCGTAATTAAGAATTTCATCATCTTCTAATTCATATTTAGCCTTATTTAAGGTAACACCTTTTTGGACGATGAAACCAGTAGAACCTCTCCACCAGCATGTTGTATCAGTAGCACCAACATTGCTACGAGCAAAGGTATCTAAGATAGCCTTTTCACCAGCATTGATGAGGTAGACTTCTTCGATTTCGACGACTGCGGAGCATTCTTCGCCAAGAGCGTAGAGATGGAAACCAAGAATCTTATCTAAGACTTTGGTAGTGGAATCACCACCAGTGGCTAATTCATATAACGTATTAGCGTCTTCAATAGATTGTCCTGGAGCAATGACTAAATCTTGGAATTCATTACTTAATTCTGGTAAAGCTTCTCCATCAGCATCAAGAGCTTCTTCTAAATTAATTGGGAAGACTTTAAAGGCATCATCTCCACGTAAACCGAGGACTAAATTGGATAATGGTAATACACCATCGCCAACTTTTCTAATCTTGAAACCAATGCCTTCATAATTTTGGATTTCATATGAACCTGTTGCCATCTTATAAATAGCAGCGTCTGGTGTGGTTGGTTCATTTGTGTCATTAGAATCAACAAGAACTCTTAAGAATGATTTGTTGAATACACCTGTAGTTGTGCCATTTGGTGTCTCGCCAGAGAAATCTTCGAGCATGGTGTCAAAGTTTTCATTAAAGGCACGAATTGTTGATGGGTTTTCCACGGTTGTCACAAATGGATCTTGGTGGTTGATGATAACTTCTTCCTCGCTGGATGATGAAGAAACAACAGGAGGGACTTCTTCGCTGGATGAGCTAGGAATTTCTTCGCTTGAAGTGGTTGAAGTAGGTCCTTCACTGGTGGATGTAGATGTATTTCCACCACCTTGATTACCACATGCGGCAAGAAGTAAACCTAACGAAGCAGCCAGCACGATAAGTTTTTTCTTTTTCATAAATCTTTTCCTTTCTAAAAATTTATATATTATTAAACTCCATAGACACTGACTTCAGATAATTGTGCTCCATATCTGCCAATGTCATTAGAGTTAATAACCAATTTGAAATATCGACATGCGACTGGGGTGAGTTCAATAGTAACTCTATTACCACTTGCGGGGTCGAATAAATAATCAGTTGCTTCTTTAACAACGGTGAATGATGTTGTGGATTTATTGTATGCGACATTACTATCGCTGACGGATATTTCAATATTTTGTGTTCTAGCCGCCCAGTTTAGACTTGGAGGTAGGCATAAGACCACAGTGGAAATGTTATATACATCCGCTAAATCGATAACAATAGTCGCGGGTAGACTCTTAGATTCGTAATATGATGTACCAGTTGGATCTCCGTCTACTAGCTTCTCAACATTATAGACATCATTGTGTTCAGTGGATTCAACAATAGCCTTGGCATAGCTTAATGCTGGAGGATAGAATTCTATCTCTGCGATAGAAATCATCGAGGATTTGCTGGCTAATTCGTTTCTAAAGAACCTAAATTGTAACCCACCATATAGCTGCGCGTTGATATTGATATCAATCGCATTACCGCTCGCGGGAGTTAATTCATAATCCTTAGAGGAAATTAATCTGGTATATTTATCATTCATTGAGCCATCGCTCTTTTTCTTTCTAGACCATATTTCAATAGAATATGTATAGAAATATTCGTTATCAATGGCTCCTTTGATTCTTACCTTACCTACTGTCGCAGGAGTTAAGAATTCAAGAGTTAAACCGATGAATTCATCTTCTTCACCTTTAAAGTCTTTAGAATAGAAGACCGTATTATCATCGCCATCGGTGAGATAAGAAGCATTACTTCCTTCTTTGGTGAAGTCTCCACTTCCATCATCAACTGGGGTAGTAGTTTTGGTTCCGCTTCCATGGGTAACTTCATTAGTGGTTTCAATATCACCTTTAACTCCGATATATGGGAGTCCACCTTGTTGATATGAGAATGATGGAACTAGCATACCTTCTTGAGTGATATTAGGATTATTAGTTACTTGTGCTTCATCACTAGTGACATTTTCTTCATATGGTAAAGTGATATAAGCGCCTAATACTTTGTCTAATTTGGTATAGGTTAGATTTTCTACATATTCATTTCTAGCGACATCTAATTCATCTAATGAATTGATTAATTCTCCGTTGATTTTAACACCTTTAATAGTGACATTTTTAATGGAGGAGGCTCCTTTTTCTCCCATGAATCTACAGCCAATAGAATCTTCCATATAATAGACATTAACATTTTCAATATTAACTCCATCAATAGAGCCTCTATCGCCTTCGGATTTAGTCCATTCCACGTTATAAGCAATGGTGAAGTCGATTAAGAAATCGTTTTCTAAATCATTTCTATCATCGCCTAGCATATGTCCATCTTCGAGGGTGATGTTTTTATAAGATACATTGCTGATAACAGCGTCATCGCAGTTATGCATGGAGATTAAGGCTTTATGAAAATTATGGACAACGGTGATGTTTTCAAAAGATATATCATTCATTGTCGCTCCATATGTTTCATATCCTACTTCCATAGATTGGGCTAAATCAGTCCAAACAGTAACTCCATTAAAGTGGACATCATCGGTGGTACCTCTATCAGAATTCTTAACGACGAGAGAATCATCCCAAGTTCTCACAAATCCACCTTTAACATTGACGTGTTTAGAACTTTGAATAGATATTCCGTCTCCGTTTTGTCTAGCGGTGATAATCTTGACATTATTAATAGAGACATTTTCGCTCTTATAGATGGTAATTGCCCATCCAGCGGGATCTAAGAATGTGATGTCATTTATAGTAATATCGCTACAATTCCTCAATACAACTGGTAATTTATATTCGGATTCGCTTCTTCTTTGATATATTTCTCCAGAGACTATTCCTCTGCCATATATCTTAATATTAGAGAAGTCTTCACCAGAGAATTGTCCATATACATAAGAGCCTCCAGCGAGATAGATTTCAATATTATCTTTTAATGGGAAGGCGCCAGCATTATATACGCCTGGACCGATATATATCTTATTTGGATCATTTTTAGCTTCTTCTTCGCTCATCTTTTCTTTTTCTAATTCATTAGCGAAGATATGAATAGATGTATCAGAATCATCATTATATTCCACGACATAATTATCGTTATAACTTAAATCAAAGGAGATTTTATTGCCGTTAATTTCCGGGACAATGCCGTAGACTAATGGTGATACTTTCGCATTATTTATTTCTACATCGTTTAATATTTCGATTTCCATATGGACTTTACCTTCAAAATCGAAATTAACTAAAGGAACTTTTCTAGTTGGATTGTCCCATGAGAATTTTCTTCTATCATTGACTCTAGTCTCATAGACAAATAAATCATTATCATTAACTTTAACTTTGACTTGATTAGAGGTGGTTAATAAACTTGGGGCCTCATAGGTTACAATCTTGGTTTCAGTGACATTTCTTCCACTATTGATAAAATTTTCTTCATCATAATATTCTCCAGGAGTGGATGAATGTTCACTAGAGGTATCTTGTGAATTTGAATTAGATGCTGAAGAGCTATCATCTACGGATGGATTGTTGTTACAACCGAGCAAGGCAAATAACACGCTAAAAGTTAAAAGGTGCATTGCAAAACGTTTCACATTTTTCATATCTATAAAGTCCTTTGTACACTTTCATAATATGTGAGAGAAAAAATAAAATCAAAATAAAAAGTTAATCGGTTAACTAGTTAACTAATAGATAAATATAAAATATTTATCATTGGAAAAAATAGTTAAATTTTATTAACCACCTATTTTATAGCTTTGACCGTCCCACGAATGATTAATTCTGGGTTTAATATCACTGTTTTATGATTGAGTTCTTTGTTTTTTAAATCATCTAATAAAAGTTTAGCTGCGACACGACCTTTTTCGGATATATTTTGCTTTACCGTGGTTAAGGCTGGATAGACAATTCTAGATGAGATGATATCATCAAATCCGATAATAGATAAATCATTAGGTATGTCTTTTCCGCTGGAGCGATAACCATTCATGATACCTATAGCTAAGGAGTCCGCAGCGCAAACAACCGCAGTGATATCTTTATTGTCCATAATGTTTTTAGATATCGCTAATCCACCATCAGAACCGACTTCTGATATATACATGTATTCTTCTTTATATGGAATATTATATTCATCTAAGGCTTTCTTATAGCCGTCCACTCTTCTTTGATCGACGACAGAATTTAAATAATTGCCAGAAGCAAAGGCAATGTTGGTGTGACCGTTTTTAATTAGATATTCAGTCGCGAGATATGTACCATCTTTATCTTCAACACGAATATTGTTAAATTCTTGACTATTTTCATCAAATGCATCGACAAGGACTACTGGCTTATTGATGGTTTTAAAGGCTTTATAATAATGTTTAGGAAATACACCGATGACCGCCGCAGCATCCACTCCTCTACCTCTAAGCCAAGGTAATAAATCTTTTTCATTCATTAATGGTTCGATTAATAAATCATAACCATATTTTTGGATTTGTTTTTCAAAACTACCGATAAATTCCCCATAAAATGAATTTTCTACAAAGGCGCGATAAATATCATCTAATGGAAGAAATAAGGCTATAAGGTGAGTTTTACCAGTGGATAAACTTACTGCATTATAATCACGAGAATATCCCAATTCTTTAGCCGCGGCTAAAACTTCCTTCCTGGTATCTTCGCTTACTTTAGATACATTATTTAAAGCATAAGATACTGTCGCAGGGGTGACATGTAAATATCTAGCAATATCGTATATGGTAACTTTCTTTGACATATATTTTATTTATGGGAGATTATGCCCACATTCTTTATAAATTGTATACCAATCTTCTTTACTTAATTCAATATTTTCTCCATCGAGTGATTCTTGAATATGATTGATATCTAAGGAGCCAGTTATGACATTAATATCTTTATTAAGTTCTAATATAAAGGCGGTGGCAATTGCGCACTTATTTGTATGATATTTATTGGCGAAACCCTCTAAAACTTCATTTATTTTTGGATATTTGTAATTATCGAATAGGCTTCCTTGAAAGAATCCAACCATATATGGAGACCAAGCTTGTATAGCAATATCGTTTTCTTTTAAATAGAAATATGTTCCACTTGTCTTAGATATAGCTAAATCATTATTAACATTAAAATTAAATATTTCATCTATTAATAAGGTATTGCCTAGACCTAGTTGAATTTGATTATATTCTATTTTTTGTTTAACTTCTTTTTTTAGATATTCAATAGCCTCTTTAGGGAAATTAGATACTCCAAAATGTTTAACTTTGCCTTGCTCATATAGTTCGTTAAAGGCTCTTGCAACCTCTTTAGCATCCATGAATATATCTGGTCGATGGAGTAGGAAACAATCTAGATAAGAGATGCCTAATCTATCTAATGAGTTATTGACCGCGTCAATGATATGTTCATAACTTAGATCATAATATCCACCTCTATCATAGAATCTAATAGAGCCTTTGCTTTGGATATACATTTTTTCTCTTAATTCAGGATGTTTTCTTAAGACATTGCCTAATTTAATTTCTGAGCCACCATTATCGTATATATCAGCGAGATCAAAGATATATATTCCATTATCTAAATCAAATTTGATAATT
>CAJOOD010000142.1 GCA_905236085.1 uncultured Bacilli bacterium | reverse complement strand
TTGATATCTAAGAACTTTTCTGCACCTAAATCCGCAGCAAATCCCGCTTCAGTAATGACAATTGGAGCAAGTTTTAAACCTAATTTAGTGGCAAATATAGAATTGCAACCATGAGCGATATTAGCAAATGGCCCACCATGGACTAAGCATGGATTGCCTTCTAAAGTTTGTACTAAGTTTGGATTAAAAGCGTTTTTCATTAATCTATAAATAGCGTGAGAAATTCTTAAATCTCTAAGATAAACTGGTTTACCATCAAAATTAAAAGCAACAATGATGTTATTAATTCTATTAAGGAAATCTTCCTTAGATGTAGCAAGACATAAAATAGCCATCATTTCACTAGCTACAGTAATAACAAATTCATCATCTCTAACCGCACCTTTTTTCTCGCCTTGCATAACAGTAACTTTTCTTAAAGCTCTGTCATTCATATCTAAGGCTCTTTTCCAAATGATTCTATTCGGATCAATACCTAATTGATTGCCTTGGAAAATATGATTATCAATAACCGCAGAAATCAAATTAATAGAACTAGTTAATGCGTGCATATCACCTGTGAAATGTAAATTGATATCTTCTGCAGGAGTTAAAGAAGCTAGCCCACCTCCAGTAGCTCCACCTTTAATTCCAAAAACAGGACCAAGAGATGGTTCTCTTAAACATAGCATTGCTTTTTGATTAATTTTAGCCATACCTTCCGCAAGAGCAATAGATGTTGTTGTCTTTCCTTCTCCTGCTTTGCTTGGCGTAATAGCGGTCACTAAAACCAATTTACCATCTGGATTATTTTTAAGAGAATCCATAATTGATAAATCGATTTTGGCCTTATCTTTGCCATAAGGTATAACAAATTCTTCGCTGATACCAGCTATTTTTGCAACATCATAAATGTTGCTGTATGGTTGATTTGACATGTTTACTGCCTCGTTATTATTTTTCTTTTTCGTCTTCTAAGCGTTCAATGAAGTGTTGAACAATGTAATAGCACGCGAATAGACCAGCTGATGTTGGAACCATAACCATATATGAAGGTTTGTCTTCGTTTGCGCTTTGAAACTTATGTTCACGCGAGTGAATACACATAACTGTCGATGGATCAATTGAGGCATCTAAGCATGCTTTTCTAATCTTTCTAGCATCCTCATCGTTTGTTGTTCTTGATAATGGAGTGATTTCAATTAAAGTAGGATCAACTCTACCAGATAATCCACCGGTAACAATGATTGGGATGTCATGGGCTTTAGCGTATTTGATGAGTGTAACTTTAGGTTCAACTGCATCAACTGCTTCAATTAAATAATCAATATGGAAGTTGCCTAAAACTTCTTCGACATTTTCATCAGTTAATCTCGTGTAGATTGTATCGACAACAATACCATCGGTCAAACTTCCTAAGAAACTGCCAGCCACATCGACTTTTCTTAAATCGACATCACCTGCAGTATATATTATTTGTCTATTTAAATTGGCGTATTCAACACGGCTAGAATCAATCAAGACAAAATTCATAAATCCTGATCTTGCCAATGCATTTAAAGCCGCACAGCCGACACCGCCTAGACCAACAATAGCGATGGTTTTTGTACCAAAGTAATTAACGTTTTCTTCGCCTACTAAGTTACATGTGTTTTCTTGAATTTGTTTATTAATGCCCTTCATTTAATGTCTCCTACTAGAATTTCATCAAAATTCTTCACTTCAATTGTATTAAATTGATGCTTGAAGAAAGTGACTTGCCTTTTCGCGTAATTTCTTGTGCGCTGCTTAATCTTATTCTTGGCATCATCAATACTAGATTTATTATAAATTAAATCTATTGTTTCGCAATATCCAATTGCTTGTTTGGAGGTTAAAGATAATTCATATTTTTCTAAAAGCATTTTGGTTTCATCAATTAGACCACTTTCAAACATTTCGTCAACCCTATTATTAATTCTTTCATACAATTCATCGCGTGGAGGATTAATGAAATAAATCTTTACATTATCATAGATTATCTTGTGCTTTTGTTTAGAAAGAATGTCGCTTTTAGATTCACCTGACATTTTAATAAGTTCAATGGCTCGAATAACTCTTTTACGATTATTTGGATGAATTTTTTCTGCTTCTTTTGGATCTAAAGATTTCAAAATTCCATGCAAATCTTCGTTATTTAATGAATTATATTCGCTTACATCACTATCTTGCGTTTCTGGAAAATCATAATCATATAAAGTGGCTCTAATATATAATCCAGTACCTCCAACCATGATGACATCTTTATTTTTGTCTAACGCCTTATCAATCTCTTTTCTTGCTAACTCTTGATATTCTTTGACTGAAAATGTTTTATCAGGAGTTACAACATCTAATAATTTATACTGGCTTCTAAGTGGATCATCTTTAGATATTTTCGCCGTAGCCACATCCATATCTTTATAGATTTGAAAAGCATCTGCATTAATTAATACAGCATCTTTACATTTCTTATAAAGCATCTCCGCAGCTCTACTTTTTCCTGAAGCTGTTGGCCCAACGATTACATAAATCATAAAATCAACCTATAATATCCCTAATTTCTTTTAATATAGAAAAGGCTTCTTTTTGTAATTCTAAATAATTGGCCATAAGAGGATGATTATTATATTCCATTTCCGCGGCTTTAATCTCTTCAAGAGAAGCTTTTTGTCTTTTTAAAAGCATAATATTTTCGTTTAAAGATTTGATTTCTTCGTTATTTTCTATTTCTTTTTTTAAGCGAAGATATTCTTTAATTACAGGATCATTTGCTAATTCTTGGCTTAATGCTTTTGCTTTAGCGATTACATTTTCATCCATTAACCAATTCTCCAATCATAGAATATGTATGAGATTCAACAATCTTGACATTAACAATCTCACCAATCAATGATGAATCATGACATTTGAAATGAACTAATTTACTAGATTCAGTATATCCAGAAAACATTTCAGGATTATTTTTAGATGGTCCATCCACTAAAACAGGGTAGATTTTTCCAATCATTTTAGAAGCTGATTCAGTAATATATTTTTCACATGTCTTAACCAATTCATTGAAACGTTTATGTTTTTCTTCTAAAGATACATTATCTTCCATTGAGGCGGCAGGAGTGCCAGGACGTGGAGAATATATAAATGTAAAAGCGGAATCATATTTAACATAATCCACCATTTCTAAGGTATCTTTAAATTGCTCATAAGTCTCATTTGGAAAACCAACAATGATATCAGTGGATAAACTTAAATTAGGTATTTTTGCTTTCATTTCATCAATTATCTTTTTGTATGATGCAGCAGTGTATCTTCTACCCATTAATTTTAATATTTCATCATTACCGCTTTGAAAAGGCAAATGAATATATTTCATGATGTTATCATATTCCGCTATGACATCAATTATGTCGCTTGTGAAATCCCAAGGATGAGATGTGGTAAACCTTAATCTCTTAATTCCTAATTTTGCAACAGCCTCCAATAACTGTGCAAAAGTCAGCTCTTCTTTTAAATCTTTGCCATATGCATTGACATTTTGACCTAACAAAGTTATCTCTTTACAACCTGAATTAATCAGTTCTTGACATTCTTGAAGAATATCTTTGGATAGTCTTGATCTTTCTCTGCCTCTCGTATATGGGACAATACAATACGTGCAAAACTTATTACAACCATGCATAATGTTGACAAACGCTTTATAGGAATTAGTTCTAATGCTTGGCAAATTCTCTACGACTTCTCCACCTTGAGATTTAACAGATATCACTCTTGCACAATAGGAGAACAACAATTTATCGATATATTCCACCAAATAAGGAACTTCATGAGTACCAAAAATCAAATTGACATGAGGATATGTCTTCATGATTTTTTGCGTGATAACTGGTTCTTCCACCATGCAACCGCATACGGCAATAACATCTGCGGTTTTATCTTTAATTCCTTTTAGAT
>CAJOOD010000141.1 GCA_905236085.1 uncultured Bacilli bacterium | reverse complement strand
TTTAACAGCAATTCAAGAAATTGTTCATAACTGAGTTGTTTAGAAAGAGATTCCTCGATCATCTCTTTATATCTTTTTCTTATATTAAGCAAAATTCAAAAAGTGGAAAGGATATTGTTGCAGATTTGTCCCATTTCACTTGGTGTTTCCTTCATTCCGTTATTGAACCAATCGGTGAGTATTTTTAAGAAGGCTCCCTCTTTTGCCACGTTGCGGTAGTGGTCTTTACTGTTTGTTGGTGGATAAATGGAATTAAGAACTAATTCATCTCCTATAGGAAGATTGGTTTCTAAATATATTTGAAAATATTCGCTATTATTTTTTATGGTTGTAAAGAAAATAGTGTACCAAGTAACTTTATCATTTTTATAACTATCTTTATGAATAGATTTTCTTATCTCATTAAAAATCGTTTCACATAGACACTTGACCAGTTCTTCTTTATTTTCATAATTGCGATAAAAAGCAGAACGAGAAACTCCAGCCCTTTTAGCGATGTCGGAAACGCTTATCTTGTCGAAATCCTTATCTTTTAACAAAAGAATCATCGCAGTCTCTAAGGCTTCTCTTGTTAATTTGTTTGATTCTTCGTTTGATAATCTTAATTTATTTAATTTGTCGTTTTGTTCTACCATCATTATCTTTCCTTTCCGACGTTACAATTTATCGCATTTTTGTATAGTCCTAATGGGCATAATTGCTGAATACCTATCTAGATGTTACAATTGAAGTGACAATACAAGTGTAGCATCACATTATAATGCTGTCAATTAGTGAAACAGGAGGATATTTTATGGCAGATTTAATAGTCAAAACAACCTATGGTTATGTAAATGGTGTAGAAGAAAATGGATATATTGTCTATAAGGGAATACCATTCGCTAAGCCACCTGTTGGAGAACTTCGTTATAAGCCTCCAGTCAATCCTGATCCATATGTTCTGGTGTTGCTACTGGAGAAATGGCGATGTATCCAGGTATCAAATTAATTCCAAGTTATTAAAAAGTTTATCAGCAAACTTCTGGTATGTGGAATGCCTTTATTAAAGAACAAAATCCTAATGTTAAAGAACTGCCAGAATGGCCAGAATACAAAAAAGAGACAAGAATTGCAATGTTTTTGGATGAATATAGCCATATTGGTGAAATCGAACACACTGATAGTGGTATGCCTCATCAAACATTAAAATTATGAAAAATAAATTAGTGGATATCGAAGGTATAACCGCGGTAATTCTATCCTTTATCGGAGGCATTCTAGATGTGTATTGCTTATATAACTTTGGAATATATGGCATGCTGCATACTGGAAACGTGATTAAATTAATAACTTATTTAATCGATTTAGATATTGGAATGTTTCTTGCTACTTTATTTATCATCCTCAGCTTTTCTATTGGTATATTTCTTGCTAATTTATATTCACGTTTTAGAAAGAGTAAATCAGCGAGTGGTTTGCTACTCATCACAATCATCTTACTTATTTTTATCATATGCGTACCAAATGATAAAGAAGCCGGAACTCTATCTTATATTAAATACTTAAGTGCGGTTCTCTTTGGTTTAGAAGGAGCCTTTATACTTCATTCTTTCGTGAAGTTTGGTGATTATTCTTATTCTGCGACGACGATGACCGCTAATATAAGCCGATTTGTCAGCATTTATTTGAAAGAATTATCAATAAGGATAAAACCAAAGGTTATAGTGTTTTAATCTATGCCTTAATTCTTATCTTGTTTATGTTAGGAGTGGCATTTGGATACACTTATATGAAATTTATTCCACAAATTCAAAGAGGATTTATGGGTTTATACGAATATAATTTCATACTTTTAATACCGCTAATTCTATTAATAATAACTCTAGTTATGACAAATAAAATTGATCACAAAACTTTAATTACGGAAGGAAAACAACATGAAACACAAAACATTAATCATCATTAAATTTATATCAATATTGTTAATATTTATCTTTTCCCTTTTAGCGATGTTCTTACCTTTTTCTTTAGAACTATTTATAGGCTTATCTTTAATTGGAATAATAGGATTATTAACCACAGTTATTTTAAATTGGGAAAATGATAATCGATATCTAGATATCCTTTATATAATAACCACAGT
>CAJOOD010000140.1 GCA_905236085.1 uncultured Bacilli bacterium | reverse complement strand
CAACTAAACTTAGAATAGCGGTTAAGCCAAAATAAGATACCACAATTCTATAATCAATGCTTTGTCTAATTAATAAATAGATTAAACCGATTAAGATGGTAATCTTATATACTTCACCAAGAGTGCCTGGAATTTGTCCAAAGAATAATTGTGATAATGAATAATTATTAATGGAAGATAATGTTCCATTATTAATATATCCTAATGGAGTTGGACCAGTAGCCACATCTGGTACGGTATAATACCAAGTTGGTACATTATATACATATTTGCTACCAAAACATAATTTAGCAAAAGCCATGCCCACTGCGGCAGGATTAAAGATATTGCTACCTAATCCACCAAATACTAATTTACCAAAGATAATACCAGCAAAAGCTCCAATGATAATCGCATATATCGGTGCTCCCGCTGGAGTGATTAAAGTATATATAACCGCGGTAATACAAGCAGTTAAGACATTATTTTGATTAAAATTACCTTTATATGAATGGATGAATTTATCTTTAAATGTTCTTTTAACTCCATCTTTAGGATACATGTTCCTTAATCCGACATAGACAAATTCTGAAGATACCATAATAAATAAAGATATAAAGTAGGTATATAGGGTTTGAACAGGATAGACCACTATAGAGAATATTAAAGTTGGTGCTAAGGCGATTAGCACGTCACTCATCATGCGTGTAACAGTGGCTTTTCTTCGTAAATGTGGTGCGCTTTCTTTAATTACATTCATAATTTTGCTAAAATCTTTGCCCTTCTAACATAATCAGTAACTTGAATCTTCGATGTACATGAATACGCGCACAAACCACATTCAATACATCTTAATGGATTAAGTTTCTTGACACGTTCTTTATCATTTGCTTTAACCGCGTTCATGATTTGAACTGGTTCAAGATGTACTGGGCAACTTAAAACACAGCTACCACATCTAACGCATGGTTCTTCTTTATAATCACTCTTATCTAATATGATAATGGAAGTAACTGTTTTAGTAATAATACAATCATCGCTAGGAACAGATGCTCCCATCATAGGTCCACCTAGAATAAATATTTTATCTTTTTCTGGGTTCTTATATCCGCCACATAAAGGAATTAATTCTTTAATTGATGTACCAACTCTTACTCTAAAATTCTTTGGATACATGATTCCATCACCAGTAACAGTGATATCTCTTTTAATAACTGGAAGATTATATCTAATAGCTTTATAAATACCCACCATCGTAGAGATATTGAAGTTAATAATTCCTCGATTTGATGGCAATTCGCCAGGATTTAGTTGAATTCCGGTCGCAGATTTAATCATCTCTACTTCCCATCCTTGTGGATAATAATTGCCAACAGGGCATAATTCAATACCACTTCCTGGATATTCTTTTAATACTTGGGTATATACTTCTTTTAAATCATGATATTTAGATTTAAAGCATATCTTTGCATGATGGCAATCAAATGCTTGCATGACATATTTAATACCTTGAATAATACGATATGGATATTCTAAAGCTAATCTTCTATCCGCGGTGATATATGGTTCACATTCAATCGCATTAATAAGGATTAGATTAATTTTCTTATCGGTTTGAAATTTAATATAAGTTGGAAAAGATGAACCGCCTAAACCAACCATTGCACAATTTTTAATGATTTCAGTCATGTCTTCTTTAGTTAAGGCCGCAATTTCTTCTGGTGTTCTTTCCTTAACTGAAGGATCACGAGTATCCTTAAAATCATTTTCAATTTTAATAAAGTCTGTTAATTTACCATTTCTATGATAATGCTTTTCAAAACCCACGAATGTTCCAGAACAAGTTGCATGAATTGGTTGATCAAAGAAAGCAGCGTGTCTTACGCCTATAACTTGGCATGAATTAACATGGTCCCCTTCCTTGATAAATAATTCCGCTTTTGGACATCTAGCGTTAGCCATAGCGATATATAGGTATTTTGGTTCAGTATATCTAAGAGCAGGTAACGATTTGGTCAAATTCTTTGTATCGTGTATTTTATGTGTCTTAGCAATCATAAATATATTTTAATAAGGATTTATTAAATTGACAAACACAAAATATGGTTTGTTTTTACCGAATTAAAGTAATAATAAGCCAAAATCAGTCCTCTTTTAGCTTCATCTAAGCATATAACCTTATACCTTCAAAAATCCTGATTTTATAAGGGAATTATTCAAAAAATTGCGCAAATCAGAACTTTTTT
>CAJOOD010000139.1 GCA_905236085.1 uncultured Bacilli bacterium | reverse complement strand
TAGATGCCTGCTACTTCAATGTAGTTATAAGAACCTAATGCTGCTGCGGTATTACCATCGACAGAAAGCATTGTCTTTTTAATTTCGGACATGAAAAATCCCTCCTAAAATACCGATTAATATTATACGAGCATGTGCGCGCCTTGACAAGAAAACAATTATTATTTGATGGTTTTCATTTTATCTATAAGATAAGCTGGCAAATCTTCTAGTATTTTGTATTTAGAAACGCCGATTGGATTATTCATACCCTTAAGTGAAGTTTCCACCACATAGCTATCTGCGGTTTTACATAAAAGCAACCCCACAGTTTGATTATCTCCTTCAATCTTTTCTAAATCATCAACAGCATTGATATAAAAATGGAGTTGACCGAAGTCACTTGGTGCTAATTCCCCAATTTTCACTTCAATAACAACATAGGCGTGAATCTTGGTATGATACATTAATTAATCAATGTAGAAGTTTTTGTTGGTGGGAGTCACTAATTTATATTCCTTGCCCACCAAAGCAAAGCCCGGTCCCAATTCTTGAAGGAAAGAAATAATGTTATCCATCAATTTCTCTTTTAAGTCTTTTTCATCTTTGATACTTTGATGCCCTAAAAAATCTAACGCAAGGGTATCTTTGAATATCTCTTTCAAGTTATCATCTTGTTTAACAATATCAGTCACTTGTGGTTCTATTTGTTTTCTTTCGTAAGCATGGAGTTTAAACTGTTCGTCCACAACTCTTCTAGACCACTTATTTGAATATGCTTGATTGATATACCACAGCATTTCTTCTTTAGAAGAAGATTTGGTGATTATGGTGTTAAAAAGTGTGCCCCATGGTATTTGGCTCACAGGCTGTGAGCAAATTTCTTCTAATGAAAAAATACTTGCAAATTGGGACATTCGCTTTAATTGAGGATAGGAATAACCTTTGCCATAATCTACGAGATCTTTTGCTAGTCTTTGGATATACTTATTTCCCCACTCTTTTCTTTGGTTAATAATTGTTCCAATTTGATAATAGGTCACAATCATCGCACTATTGACCGCCACTAATGCTTTAGAACGGTTTTCCTTAATAGTTTATTTAATTTTGTTTAAATCATTTAAATAATTGTTTTCTAATAATTCTTGTTCCATATTTTTAGTCCTTTTCATTTCTATTTATTTTGTTTTTGTAAGTTGAACATTAACTTTTGATTTTCAATCTCTTTTTTAAGTTCTTCTTCTGATGGCAAACAAAGTTTGTATTTCGTGACAAATAGTTACCACGTTTAATAAAACTTTATAATGTGCCCAGCTCAAAAAAGATTCTTGCTTCACTGAGGCGAAAATGTTTGGATACATCTTATAGAACTGGACGAAGCGATAAAGATTGCGTTGTTCTCTTTTTTCATTATTATGCTCCTTTCAAAAAGTCCAACATTTGGTATCCTCAAAAGGAGACATATAAAAAGCTAAGTTTTTGCATCTACTAAATGACAAATATATAATGATGATATGGAACTAAAACTGCCTCCAATATCATTAGGCACGGCCTTCTTTAAAGAACTCGATTATTCTTTGTTTATTTCTCACGCTTTAGAAGCGGGTTATACCCATCTTGATTTAGCGAGCCGTTATCTTAATGAAAAAAGAATTGGTCAAGCTTTAAAAGATAATAATGTTGATCGAAATTCTATTATCGTTACGGAAAAGATTTGGCCTTGTGATTATAAAGAAAAACGATTTTTTAAAGTCTATGATGAGATGCTAGAAAGAGTGGGCACCTCTTATTTTGATATCGTCTTATTACATAAACCCGTTAAAGACTATTTAGAGACTTATCAAAGACTTATCTCTTTAAGAGAAAAAGGGCTAGTTAAATATATTGGTGTTTCTAATTTCAATAAGAAACAAATTGAAAAAATCCATCAAAAATATCATGAATATCCTCTCATTAATCAAACTGAAACTAATTTATATTATTACGATTTAGAAACAATCGAATATTGCAAAGAAAAAGGCATCATTGTAGAGGGTTATTCTCCGATTTT
>CAJOOD010000138.1 GCA_905236085.1 uncultured Bacilli bacterium | reverse complement strand
TATCGCCGCGCTACTAGAAAAGAAGAATTAGCAGTCTTAGGAGCCTAATTTATGCCAAATGATGTCCTTGGAATTATTTCTACAGTGGTCTTATTAACACTTATTATCGCCTATATTGTCGGTATATTTGTTTATAACGCCCGTAGAAAGAAAAAGGGCAAGGTATCCATCTTCTTAGAGACATGTTCATGTCACCATGAAGGTGGATCCAAAAGGCTATTAAAGGAATACCATAAAAAATATGGTACTCAAGGCAAATGTAATTGCCAAAATAATGAAACTAAAAAGGAGGCATAAAATGAAAAAAGGTTCGAGAAATGCTGGGTTATTGCTCATTTTAACTACGGTTTTATGCTCTTGTAATGCTAACAAAGAATTAGAACAAGAAGAAGCTAAAAATAAAGTTGATGAAGCATTAGTCAATCTTACATCTTTACCAGAAGAAGAATTTGCAAATGAATTCACCTTAGAAGTTCTTACTTATGAAGATGATAGTGAAGAGATATCAGTTGTTTCTATAAATAGAGAAGATGCTTCTATGTATCTAGTTGCTGGCGATACTGTGGTTATTGCTTATGATGCTACTGAAGAAGATGAAGAAGAATTATCTGGATATACATTTGATTTATCACTAGATGGTGGAGAAACATTCTTAGATGAACCACTTGTTGGTGAAGAAGCATATGCTATGTATCAAGAATTTGAAAAATCAGCGCTAGAATTTACTTATCAAAGCCTAGTCGCTTTAGAACTCGTATTCGAATATTCTCTAACTACATTAGATACACTTCTTACTAGCGTCGAAGAAAAAGAAGAATATGAAGAAGGCGACTTATATATCGATTTATATGAACTCTATTATGAAAACGAAACATCTCTTCATTTAGGTTATACATATGAATATGGCAGATTAGTCGCAGAATTAGATGATGAGGGAGAACAAGTCGAAGATGAAGAAGGAAATCCTCTATTCTATTTCGACGAAGAAGATGAATCCTATTATTCTGATTATTTAGCTCTTCATCTTGATACATATGAAGATGTCTTATATCTAACATCATTTGAAAGCGAGAACTTGGTGGTGTCATTGACTCCAGGATCCTTGCTCTACGCAGGTGAAATATTTCCAGAAGAATAAAAAAATAACTGGCTCTATATAGGGCCAGTTTTTATAAAAATAAGGATGAGAATATGGAATATCAATATATTTTAAAAATAAATGGGATGATGTGCGGAATGTGTGAATCACATATTAATGATGTGATAAGAAAGAATTTTAATATTAAAAAAGTAAATTCATCACATACTAAAAATCAAACCATTATCACTTCAAGTGAAGAATTAGATGAAGAATTAATTAAAACCAAAATTGGTGAAACTGGATATAAAGTTGAAGACATCAAAAAAGAAATAGAAGAAGAAAAGAAAGGTCTATTTGCTAAACTATTCAAGAAATAATAACGCAAAAGAAATTAAAGATTCCTTATTAATCATTAGGTTAATAAGGTCTTTTTAAAAATGCTAATCAATCATTCATAGAAATGTTATAATTAATCTAATGGAACCCATAAAATATAAAAGGCTTATTGATATCGCTGATAAAGTAAATGAAGATATTAGAAATAATATTGATTTTTTTAATCCTCCATTGGTGGTATTCCCAGATAATAAAACCATGCAGTGGTTTAAATCATATTATTTAAAAAATAGCGATGACATATTGATGAATATCAAATTCACCACGATAAATAAAGCTATAGTTGACTTATTCTATCCAAGAAGAAATTATACAATCATAAATCAGCAAGAATTAACATATATTTTTATCAAAATCGCCGCAAAAACCAAATATAATTCATATATTTTAGATAAAAATGGGGAAATTAATCCTATTAGATTATTCGATTTAGCTAATAAATTAGCCTCCTTATATCTCGCGTATGATATAGAGGATTTTCATCCCTTAGATGAAGAGATAAATAAAATGCTAAAGGAAGAATATCATCGATATTTAAAAGCTCCTCTTGGTTTTATATTTGACGAAGAACATAGATTTAAAAATAATCAACAAAAAGTTTTATTTGTAGGCTTTACTAACATCGATAATTTATATCTAAGAATTATTGATGAATATTTGGGCTATAACGATGATACCCATCTATATTTATTAGAGGCTGATGAAGGTTATATCGATACTCCAATAACTGTAATTAATGCTCCATCTAAATTAAGAGAGATAGAAGCCATACATGGAAAGATATGTGAATTATTAAAAGATAAAAATAATAATTTTTCTGATTTCTTAGTTATTGGAAATAATATCGCGGATTATGAAAATATCATCCCGCAAGTATTTAAGCAAGATAATAAGAATTTCCCAGATATACCCTATGTAATTAATTATCCTAAATCCGTCAATAGCGATGTCGGTAATGCTTTAATTTATCTCTTTGATATCGCTCAAAAAGGATATTATACGAGATTGGATTTTATTAATTTTATTAATTCTCCTGTGGTTAAAGAAATTAAGAAAATAAGCGATAAAGAAATAGAAGAATTTCAAAGATCGATATCCGAAATGGTGGTATATAACAATTTAGAAGGTAAAGATGATTGGAATTACGCGAAGAAGAGATTGTTATTATCTAAAATATCAAACATCAACGATATCAATGAAAACATCATTGAATTAGGCGATAAAGAATATATCCCTCATTCTAATATTTCTTTAGATGATGATAGCATCATTAAATTTGTGAAAGTAATAGATGAATTAAATGAATGGATTGATATTACAAAAGATAAAAAATTTATCAGTTCTGAACTTTTAAATTCCATCAAGAATAATTTTGATAATTATTTCTCTATCAAAGATAAAAATGAGATAGAGACTAATCATTTCTATACTAAGATTTTAAAATGCTTTGATATATTTTTAGATATCACCCCTAATAGTGTGCCTTTTAATACATTTTTCTATTTCTTAATCGCCTCGGCGAAGACTAGTGTAATGAAAACTGGAGAATGTTTTATTAATGGTGTCACTTTTACTAATTTTAATAAAGATGCTGTATTATCAGCGAAATATATTTTCTTTATCGGATGTAATTCGACATCCTTACCATCGCTATTTTTAAAAGATGAATTAGATGATAGAGGTGATGATTATTTTACTAAACTAAGTAAAAAAGAAAAAGAAGCATTTGATTTAACATATCAAAACGCCACAAAGGAATTTTATATTTCTTATTTAAATAAAAATTTAGAAGATGACGATGAATTATATGTCTCTACATTGGTTTTAGATTTACAAAATAGATTATTAAAACGTGATAAAGATGTAAATAGAATTAGAAATGTAGAAATTGATGAAAAAAGAGAATGGTCCTATTTATTTACAAGTAAAGAATTTAAAGATAAAGAATATTATATGGGCTTATTTAATGAAGAAAATAAGGCCGATATAAAAACCAATCTATCATCTATCAACAGTGTGTTTAATGAACTCAGCACCACAAAAATCACTAATTATTTAAAAGAACCTCTTTCCTTTAAAGCGGGCTTATTATTTGGGGTAGATAATGATTATGATGAAGAGATGAAAGAAGAATATGAACCCTTTAATTTTGATTATTTAGAATCTTATCAATTAATAGGTAATATATTAGAGAAATTATTCTTAACTAATAAAATTAATAAAGATGAAATACTTCATCGCTTTGATTTAGAAAATCGTTTACCTGTCGCTAACGAAGAACTTCGTAAGGCCTCCTTTAATGAATTATTTGATGTGGCCGAGGATACAAAAAATAAAATAGAAGAACTTGCTAAAGATAATAAGATTGAAATAAGATCTTTAAATGATTTAAAAATTAAAGATGGAGATGATGAATGGGTTTTAACATCATCTAGTAAATTTGCCTTCTATATCGATGAAGGAAAAAGAGTATATATACCGTTAGAAAAAGATAAAAAAGGTGCAAAACTCAAAGATTTTCTCAAAATTTATGTCATTTCTTTAATGGATATTGCTCTAATTGATGACACTAATAATTATAATATTGTTCTATATCGCGAATTAAGCGCAAAAAATAATAAATCCTTTGAAATTAATTCCAGAGAAGCAAGAAATATCTTAACCAAGATATATCAAAGAATTAATGATAAAGATGATATGGTATTATTCGCCGTGGAATGGATTGAAGGAAAAGATTTTGAATCTTATGAAAAGATGGTCGCTTCTTTGTATGAAAAACATTCACCATGGTCTTATTTTGAGCAAGCTAAATTATTTGATTATGATAATGAATTAGGATATGAAGAATCAAACTTTCAAGAAGAATTCAAAAAATATAAGAAAAGACACGCTGAGCTTATAAAAATTGCTTCTTTAGCTAAGGAGGCAGAAAATAATGGCTAGATTTAATATTAAAAATTTTGATGTTAATAAGAATTATGTTTTAGAAGCTTCCGCAGGGACTGGCAAGACTTATAGCATTATTTTAATATTGGAAAAATTATTAAAAGAAGTTAAAGACTTAACTTTAGATCAAATATTAATTGTCACATATACAGAAAAAGCCGCTGGTGAATTAAAAAATAGAGTTAGAAAAAAGAAATTAGACCCTCAAAGAGTGGATAACGCTCCGATATTTACTTTTCATTCATTCTGTCAAAGTGTTATTCAAGAATTTGGCTATTCCGCAAAATTACCATTTGCTCTATCTTTAATTGATGATTCATACCTCATCGCATTTTTAAATCAATATATTCATCAAGGCGAGATTTTAAAAGAAATATCTATTTTAATGTCAGATAGATTAAGTGTTAAAGAAGATGAGATGATCTCCTTATTTGCTTCCGCTATAAATAAATATTATTTAGATTATGATAATAACGAAGTAAGTGAAGTTATTAATATCTATTCTCAAAATTTCAAAGATGTTAATGAGAAAATGCAATTATATTTCGATTATAGATCCTCGAAAACTATTGATGAATTCTTTAATAAAAATGATAAATTAAGAGATGCTTTAATCACGCTTGAAAATTCTAGTA
>CAJOOD010000137.1 GCA_905236085.1 uncultured Bacilli bacterium | reverse complement strand
TTTATCTAATAAAGAATTCTTTTTTCTTCTTCTAGGTGAGAATAATGTCCAAAAGAAATCAATCAGCAACCAAGCAGAAGCAAATATTGTAATCCAAGGATAGATATTTCTAAATGTTTCCCGATTTCCTAAAACGCCAGTAATAAACAAGATTCCAAAAACAATAAAGACAATGGCAAATATTAACAATTCACCGCTATAAATTAATTTGGCTTTTTTTATAATTTTGCTTTCTTCCATGATGTATATATCCTTAATTATTAATATGGTTTGCTAAATATGTTTCAAGCAAATCATCAGTTGAATTGTTTATATCGTGAGTTTTAATTAATTCAATCATATTGTATGTTGTAATTTCACGTTTGGAATAATTCGTATATATATCGTGCATCAACGATTTAAATTCATCTCTGCCTAAGGTTATCGCTATTTTTGTGATAAATGATGAAGCAATATCATATATGAGTTCAAAATAATTTGAGTTATTTTTATCATATGGAACATCTATCGCCATCATCCCAAATGATGCATCGGTATAATAAACATAATCATTCATATATTCTTCTGGATTATTAGGATCGTAACAATACACAGCCAAATTATATTGAAAAGATGTATATATTTTTGCGTTTTCCTTATCAATTTGGGCATATTTTTTCAAAATTTCACTTGGATTTAATAAGAATTCCACCGATCCAAGATATGAGGCAAAACCTTCATCAATCCAGCCATCATCTAATGAGGAAGTGCCCATTATGTTATAAAAATATTGATGTCCAACTTCATGGGCAATGGTATCAAATATTTCGATATATGGCATCGGATAATTATAGCCACCATAGGATATAAATGAGGCACCAGCATCATTAACAATAATCTTTTGAGAATATATCAATCCAGGATATTCAACCCCACTTGCAAAAGTCATATCTCTAAGCAAGACAACATCTAATTCATCATAAATATATTCGCCACATAAATCTTCAAATTTAGTAATAGCTTCATGAGCTACATCAAGCATAAGATGATAGACCTCTTGTTGACTCTCATCATCATCGACATTAACACGATATCTAATTCCATCCATTTCTTTTTCATAGATATCGCAGAAATTTGAACAATAAATATTCATTTCTCTAATACTTGGCGCGGATATGTGATATCCTCCATTAATTTTATTATCTCTACCAGTGGACATTAATGTATAGGAGTCATCAACAAAGAAATCAACTTCAAAATCCGCCATCGGATAACAGGCTGCTTCGGTGTCGTTATTATATTGTTTATTATACCATTCATCATTATGATGATATGCAAGTTGAGGCATAAAATAGCCTAAAGCATATTCTTTTTCCCCATTATCTCTAGCATAGACAGTACAATAACTTTCTTTAGATGAAGATGTTGGATAAGTATTGAAATTTAAAGAAAATACCCTAGTTTCGCCGGCTTTTATAGGAGAAGATGTTAAATCAACAGTGTAAATACTGCCGTTAAAAGAGAATTCCAAATCTTGGTCATTATATTTAATAGTATTTATTCCACCTCTACGATTTAATCCTCTAGCGTAGTCGATAAAAACTATATCATTAAGAGATTCTCCGCTTTGATTATTAACACTGATATCAACTGTACCAGTAATTAAATCATTATCGGTATCTAAATTCATAGAGGCCGAATAAGTAGGCAAAACATCACAAGACAAATTCTTGTAATCATATTCTTTTTGTTCAGGTTCGCTTGCATTACATGATACAAGAGACATGGTTAAGAGCAATGATGCAAAAACAATCTTCACATTTTTCATAAAATATTGCGATAACAAAATTATATTGAAATGGATGGCGTCGCCGACATTAGGCTTTGAGCATATTGAATAAATTGATCAATAGTTAAATCACCGACTTTTCTCAGAGTCCCTCCATAAACGATCTCTGTTTCAAGGAAATCATCATCAGCTTCAATAAATCCATCTCTCTTTAGTGCAAATAACGTGGCGTGTTGAACATTATACTTCATGTTTTCCACCAATTTATCCATGTCAGAAGCAACCTTATAATCAGTGCGAATCACTCCAGTATCTTTATCTCTTAAAAGATATACCCAAGTGGCTTTCATGGTGGCTTCATTATCTGGATCTTCGTATATTTGATCTTTAAATGCTTCTCCAATGGTTAGAGAATTAATTTTATCTGCTAGATCTTTAAGTTTAATTCCTGTTAAGGCTTTTAAAAATTGGCTAGAATCATCATTGATGTCGATTGTATCATCAATTGTTAAATTATCAATCGCATCGCCCAATTCAACAATTTTCTTATCGGAAAGATAAGCTAAGATTCTATTTCCACCAGTTGTATCAATAACTTCACCAACGGTGAGAGTATCTATTCTATCTGCTAAATCATTGATTTTGGTTCCTTTTAAGGCTTTTAAAAATTGGCTAGAATCATCATTGATGTCAATTGCGTCTTCAATTTTTAAATTATCGATTGCGTCAGATAATCCATCGATTGTTTCATCTTCAAGATTTCTCAAAATTAATGGAGAATCCTCATCTATATCAATAACATCGCTTAATTTCAATGTTTTAACGCCATCGCCGATATCATTCATTGTATAGTCCCGTAAGGCATATAAAATCTTGTTGCTTGGATCAATATCAATCATCTCTTCTAAAGTTAATGAATCGATTTTATCACCTATTTCATCTATCTTAGTATCAGCTAAAGCATTTAAAATTTTAGAACCAGTACAATCAATAACTTCTCCTAAAGTAAGTTCATTAATCTTGTCAGATATTTTTCCAATTTCAGTATCTTTTAGTGTTTGCAATATTTGTGAAGAATTTTCATCTATCTCTACAATACTACCTAATTTAACATCGCTATAGGTATCCTTCTCTTTGAGATTATCGATAGGAGTATTTCTGATATCATATAGAGGGCTATCTTCATCGATGTCCATGATATCGCTCAAGGTAAATTCTTTGAACAATTCCTGACCTTTCGATTCGATTTCTAAAAGAGTGTAACCACCTAATTTGCTCAAGAATTTATCATTCTCATCATAATCTAATATATCTCTCAGATATAAGCCATTGAATGTGTGAGCATCTGTTAATTCTCTTAAAGTCTTATCTTTAATTGCGTTTAGAATCTTATTATCATCAGGAATATCAAGAATGTCACCAAGGACCATGTCCATAAATGTGTCTTGGCTTATTTCTGTTAATTTTTTATCTCTTAAATTCCAAAGCAATTTATCATCTTCGCTGATTTGCATGACATCGCCTAAAACAATCGCGTTTTTAATTTCGTCAATCAAATTAGGATTGCCTAGATCACTAACAGAACGGGGGTTAGAATAATCTGGTTTTCCGTTCTCATCGAGGTGATAACAAATATATTGCAAGATGATATCGGAATTTTCATCCACATTAAGAATAAAAGGAACACTGATGTTATCTTTAACATATTCAATGAAATAATCCCCAAGTTCATTAAATTTCTTAGCGTACAATTCTTCTTTGTTTAAAATAACACCCAATTGTCTATCTAAGACATCATTGATTTGGTTATAAATTTCATCAACGATAGGTGTGACTTTAGCGATACCGCCGAGAGTGGAAAAATCTAATTCACCGCTACGATAGAGGTTAATAAAGCTAATGATGGATTCGTCATAATAATCTTCATTGACAATTTTAGTCATGTCAATGCCAGTAAGATTTTGCGCATCTCTAACAGTAAAACTATTAGCGACAGCATAACCAGTTATACCAATCGCACCTACTCCAGTCGTAACACCTAATGTAAATATTAATAACCCTTTCCAGAAGCCCATAATGTTTCCTCCTCTAGATACCGTTAACATTATTTTACATAATGTAAAATGCTTTTCATATTAATTTTTAATTAAAATAATATGATTTTATTAAAAACCTTGCAAACCTTTGATATTTTTTAGTTTTAAAATATATGGTATAAACGAAAAAAGACCACGGATTATGCCAGTTTCTATGTAAGAAGATGAGATTTGGTGGTCTTTTATTAACGATGCAACAAATAAGTTTATTTGTTTTCTGGTGGAATTTCTGGAACGGTTTTAGAAGCTTCTTTTTGCTCTTTGACAAATTCCTCCGCTGCCTTTTTCTCTTTCTTAGTAGCATCGGCAAAGTTCTTTGGTTGATTGATGGTCACTTGTGGGAATGGGATACCAATATTATTCTCATCAAAGATGATTTTTAATTCTCTTCTAATATCTCTTTCTACTTGGAAACGTTCTGTTTCTTTGCAGGTAGCTAAGAAAGCTAATGAGACACCCGATTCTCCTAAGTTAGCAACACCTTTATAAAATGGACCCTCAATAATAGAAGGAATATTTTCTTTAATTCTATTCAAATTATCTTTAATAATACTTTCAACTTTTTCGATAGATTCTCCATATTCGATATCAATTGTGACCATTGTCGCGGATAATTCACTTGTCATATTAACAAGGCTACGTATATCAGAATTATTAACAACTTTAATATTGCCGCTCCAATCGACTATTTGTGTAGTTCTAATACCTATTTCTTTAACTGTTCCTCTAAAGCCATCGACAACAATGATGTCTCCGATTTCAAATACTTCTTCAAATACGATAAATAACCCTGCGATAACATCGCTGATTAATGATTGAGCACCAAGACCTATAACTAAAGAGACAACTCCAGCGCTGACTAATAAAGTTACAGTATCAACTTTAAACGCTCCTAAAATCAAGAAAATCAAAACTAGAACTGCAGCGTACTTAATTAAGCTGGCTAATAGATTTAAAATAGCTCTTCCTTTTTTCAAGAAGTGACCAAAGAAATTTAAAACCAATCTCACTACAAATGAGACTGATAAAATAAAGAATATCAAACTCAATGAGCGCAACCAAGGATTAGGATTACCTGCACCTGAAAATAGATAGATTGCTAAATCAAATTCGCTAGGGACTCCATTAATACACCTTTGCAAAGAGATAAAGAAAAACACAAAATAAACAACAAGCAAAATAAGTCCTGTTATTTTTAAGATTATATCCACATAATCTTGCACGGTCTTTGGTTTTTCAAACTTAAACGATTTCATAATTTTCCTCCTTAGTCTATCGAAAAACTGCCTTTGAATAAAATGGAATTGTTATATGATATAGATACTTCATAAGTACCTGAATCAACATTGTAATTAGCAGTAGAGTTTTCTCCGCTAGGTAAACCGCTGGTTAAATCAAGAGAGATATTATCGCCAACGGTGTTAAAAGAAGCACGAGAATAATATATATCGTAACTATTTTCTTCACAGTTAACATTAATCGTGTAGTATGAAACAGTCTCAGAGGAATATCCATCTAGATATCCACTTAAATAAGTAATTGTTAAAACATTATTTTCCACTGATAAATCAAAATCCGCTCTTTGATAACCATCTTCAACAGCAAATTCTTTGCTATATAAAACTTCACCGAGACCTCCAGTAGCGGCAAGAGTAAACAAATTAAAAGTATATGTTTCTTGGTATAAAATTAAATCAGTTAACAAAATGATGTCACTATTGACTTGATTGTTAAACACTAAATTTGAATAAGAATCAACAATTTCGAATCCATAATAAGTATCTTTATCTAAATTTTCATAATAAGATGATGAGAATTCTATTTCTATATCGGTTGATTTCGTCGAGGTAATATTAACGATATAATCAGTTACAAACGAATAAGAATAGATGATATCGTTTTGATAATAAATTTGTATATAGTGTTCACTTTCAGGCTCCAAGGATGTGAAACTAACTAAAATATTATTATTTGAATCAATCGTGGAATTTCCAAAATAAATATCGTCAGTAAAGATTGATAAAGAATCAAAATAATCTGGATTTGAAAGATTTAAAGTGAGTTCTGCAGAGTTATAGGTGATTATTTCATCGATTAAGGCAATCGTTGGATAATCACTAGATATGTCTTGCCACACCGCAACAACTTCAATATCACTATCAACATAATACCTTTCGCCAGCTTGATATTCGACATCATTAATCATCCAGCATTTAAATTCTTGTCCACTAGGAGCTACAAATTCACATGATGGTAAGACTATATAACCTGGCTGCTCTAAATATTGATTATCCATATAACCAGTTCCACCATTGCTAGAGAAAGAAACAATAAAGCCTTCATGATACACAGGCTCAAGATAAATATAACCCACTCCTTCATCCATATATTTTAATGAAATGTAAAGGCTTTCTCCTTCAGGAATATTGGCTACATGATATTCTTTATATTTGTCAGTAAAATCATCCACTAGGAGTTCTTTATCATTGGTGAACACCCTAGTGGTTAAATATGAATAATTTGTCAAATTCTCAACTTTAAAAAATAGTTCATCAAGAGAGTAATCAACAATATATATGCTTTCTTCGTTAAAATAGGATGTGGTATAAAAAGAGGCATTATATAAATGTCTAGGATTGGTTTCTATTACATCTTTTTCACTATTTTCAACATAATACTTTTCATATATCTCAATGTCTAATTGATATTTGCTATTCTCTAATAAATCGGTAAATGTGATATATCTATCTTGGCTGATTTCAATTTCTTGAATAATCTCATTTTCGTACGTTAAATAAGATATTAACCTGTCCTCATTGCTGATATTGTATTTATTAATGCTAAATACTAATGAATAGGCATTTCTATAATATAGGGAGACATCTATTTCTTTAAGAGACACTAATGCAGTAGCACCCACAATAGTGGTTCCGCCAACCGCGGTGAGAAGTAATAGAACTGAATTAACAACACTTTGCTTAACTTTAGGTTTATCTTTGGAGTATATATTATTCTTCTCATTAGGAATATAATTTTCAGGAACTTTGCCGTCCTTGTTGTCTTCCTGGCCATGTTGAAAATAATTAATTTGACTTTCTTTAGAAATCTCAGAGGCATAATTTATTTCTTGATCAACTTTAAACAAGCCATTTTCATCAGTTCCACTAAGATTTTGTCTATCTCGTTTTGCCATAAAATTATCATAATTTATTTGTCAATAATATAAAAGATAAATAGTTATATAACATAAACTCATAAAGAAATAAAAATAATAAATAGGGGTTCATTATAACGATAAAAATTAATATTTTATCCCTTTTTGCGGCTTTTTTGCATTCTATATTCAATTTTTAGTATTCCACAAGCAAAAATAAAAAAGGGAAATTACTCCCTCTTTAGTAGCGTTTATTTATTAATTTATTCCGTTGGTAAATCGTCTTCCTTAGCAGGCTCTTTAGGTTTTTCTTCTACCTTATCTTCTTCCGCAGGTTTTTCTTCCTCAACAGCCTTTTCTTCTTCGACAGGTTTTACTTCCTCAGCAGGCTTTTCTTCTTCGGCATTTTCTTTTAAAGATTCTTCGTCTTTCCCAAATGAATTAAATAAGACAAAAGAATAGATAACATAAGTTAATACAACAACGAT
>CAJOOD010000136.1 GCA_905236085.1 uncultured Bacilli bacterium | reverse complement strand
CTCCGTAAGAGGCAAGAGCCTCCTCTAGCTAAAAATTATTATTTTTAGTTTTCCTTTGTTGCCTCATCCATATCTTCATGACTAATTTAGATGGAAGGAATTTTACCAATCTTACTTGCCATCGAGTACCAAAACCTAATACCGATACTTCTTTTTTGGTTTTTAATAAATCGTGATAGGCTTTAGCAACCACATCATTTGGTTCAAATAATTTATAGAAATATCTAACGCTTCCATCATTAGTTTTAGAAGCTGTTTCAAAGAATTCTGTTTTTACCCAACCAGGACATACGGATAAGACTCTTATCTTACGAGGTTCTAATTCCATGTATAGAGATTTGGAATAAGATAAGACAAAAGCCTTAGTGGCGGCATAGACTCCAATATATGGTACGGGTTGAAACGCTGATAAGGAATCAAGTTGTATGATGTTAGAACCTTCATGCATATAAGGTAGACATAATTTTGTCATGTTCATATAAGCCTTAACATTGAGGTCCACCATTTTTTCTTCATAATCCATAGGTATATTTTCATAATGACCAAAATAACCAAAACCAGAAGCATTGATTAATAATTTGATATCTGGTTTTTCTTTTTCTAATAATGCATGGAATATATCAAAAGATTCTTTAAGTGTTAGATCAAGTGGGATAGCTTTTACTTTAGTTTTCTTTAAAATATTTTGTAAGGATTTTAATCTATCTTCTCTTCTAGCGATTACCCATACTTCATCGATGTCGAAATATTTTTCCAATTGGACTACGAATTCTCGTCCCATACCGCTACTGGCGCCAGTGATAACTGCAACTTTCATATATTTTTAAAACCTCTATATCACTATAACATAGTAAAAGATAGAGATAACAAAAAATATTTGAAAAATAATATTGTTAATTGAAATACATTTTATATAATAAACAAGCGAAAGGAGTTAATCAATTATGGCAGTTAGCAAAGGTTCAAAAACATATAACATTATTGTTTCTTCTGTTTATATCGTTTTAGGTGTCTTATTATGCATTGCGATGATTAATGTCAATCAAATCTTATCCATTATGATTGGTGTTACATTAATCGTTGGTGGTGTCGCCTTATTTGCCCTAGACATTTATAAATATAAAGAATTATTACCTATCACCATTATGACTTCTACCTTCTTGTTAGGTTTTGGTATTGGTATTTTAATTGCCCCATTTGACTTTACCTATTATTTATCAATGCTCATCTTAGTTGGTGGTGCATTAATGATTGTTGAAGGCATCATCTGGCTAATTAAACATCGTAATATTTTTACCACAGTTGGTATTATTGTCATTGGTGCGGTAGCTATAACATTCGGCATTTGCTTCTTATGCATTGCGGACTTTAGACAATTCTGTTCATTAGTCTTAGGTATTGTCTTAATCTTCTTAGGCGTAATTAATCTTATTGCCGCTTTATTAAGCAAACCAAAAAAATAAGAAACAATAATTAATTAATTTAAAAACATCGGCAAATCGCCGATGTTTTTCTTGTTTTTGCTAATTTTTAGTTTCTTTTAATCTTTAATCCATCTGAGAAAGCTGAACCGACTACATCTTTAACTAATAGATATTTGTTATTATCCGGATCAAAGGAGATGATTTCTAATTTATCAGTATCGATATGTCCGTCTTCTTTTAAATATCTTTCATCCACAGATACATTAATAATAGCGCCTCTCATAATTCCAGTATCTTCGTTATAATCGATGAGTCTACATTCTATCGCTAATGGGAGTTCCTCTATGATTGGGGCATTAACATGTAAGGCCCGATGTTGATGCCAGCCTGTTTTTAAGAATTTATCACTTACTCTATTACCGGATTCAATACCGACATAATCGCAAGCCACAACTTGTGATTTAACACCTGGAGATACGGTAAAGTCTTTCATCTTTAATATATTAGCGACGGTTTTATGATCGCTAGATAGACAGATTGATAATTCCTTATAATCTGATATGGCTCCCCAAGCAGCATTCATACAATTTACTTTGCCTTCTTCATCATAAGCAGCAAGAATGATAACTGGTTGAGGATAGAGATAAGTTTTAGGTCCTAAATCTTTTCTTGGCATAATTTATACTCCTTTATTTATCGAAAAAATCAAATATTTGTCGCATGATTTCTTTATCTTCGTTGATTAATTTATCATAATCAATTTCTGGAACAGGATTAACTAATCCTTTAGCGATACCAGATATAACTAAATATCGGTAATAATTTTGAGCTTCAATGGTCATATATGGTTGATGATATCTATCTTTAGATACTAGATAGGAAATATTATTTTTGTATGATAATTTTTCTTTAATATCTAAGAAATTATCTTTATATTCCACAGTATCATCTAAATCACCATGCACTAAGAGGACTGGTATTTCACTCTTTTTTAGTAATTTATGAGCGTTCATATTGCCATATTTTCCATAATATCTAAAATAAGCAATACGAAGTAAGAAAGCCATATATTTAATTTTAGGCATTTCATGGATGCAGGCTTTAATAATATTGCCAAATCCAGACATAGAGCAAACCTTATCAACTTTATATTCTTTTAGAAGACTACATAAAGCGACAAATCCGCCCCAAGAATGACCTATGGTATATCTTTTTAAGCCTTGAGCTTTTTCATCACTATCCAGCCATTTAAAGAAATCTCTTTGATTGATAAGGGCGCTTGAAAGGGCCCACCAATGCTCACCATCACTAATTCCACAGCATTCATTATCATAAGCATAGACTAGATATCCTTCTTTTGCTAAGGAATGAATCTCATCTTCATAAGCGTAATGTCCAGCATTTAAACCATGGAAAAATATCATAACTCCCTTATATGGTCCAGGGCCTATAGAATATCGAAATCCGCGCAAAAACAGGTTATTTGATTTAAATTCGAAGGGATCTGCACTCATATCAGGATAATCTAATACCGTGCGTAATTTTAAAACCGGGCCACCTTCTTGTCTAGATGGTAAGGTCTTCTGTGATATTTTTTTGATAATATATGATAGCAATAACATAATTATAATGAATTAATTAAATCAACAAGATATGTAAGATTGAAGAAATTAGATCTATCAACGCTGACATCAGCAGGACATCCATCATCAATATCATAGAATTCTCCATTATCACCAATACGGCATAATGTGTTAAATGATGATGTATTAAATAATGTGCCATCCGCTAGAGCGGTTGAATATACGCTACAGGCTCCACCACCAGATCGCTCACCGATAATGGTAGCAGCATTTAATTCCTGGGCCATACTTGGTAACAAGTTACCGCAACTAAATGAGAAATTAGAAGTTAAT
>CAJOOD010000135.1 GCA_905236085.1 uncultured Bacilli bacterium | reverse complement strand
TCTCTTTACTTTTGAAAGCAGCTACAATAGAATCTAATGCTTCATTATAAGAACTATTACTATTTAAGACCTTATTATGAAAGAGGGCTTCTTCTTATATAGAGTCTAAAAAAACATAAAAACTGTAAAGTTTAATGTGTGATGAAAAAAATATTTCCCACGTAAAACTTTGTAGAGCCGATTTTGAGTGCATATCATTAAATTACAACTGATGCAGTTCTATATGATATGAAATGATGTAAGAGTTACTAATTCTTATTTATCAATAACCTTTGATAAAACTTCGACATTTCTTTTATTGAAGCAAAATCCTAAAGTATATATTTTTTTAATATTAGGATCGTTCATTACATATTCATGATAATGGCGGGATTCGATTCGCTTTAAGGCACTTATACATCTATCTTCCATTTGTTTTGATGACAACTGTTTTTTTGCACTTGAGGTCTTGATTTCTAAAACTAAGGCGACAGATTCTCTTCTTGGGATAATCATGATATCACATCTCCCATCTCCTGCATTGACTTCACTTCTTACTTCGTTTTGACTGAATAAGATAGATGTAAGAGTTAATAGCATAATTTGATAATTCTTTTCATCTAATACATCAAAATATGTGAGAACTGATAAAAAGTATTTTTTTAGACAATCTTTAATTTCTATTTCATTATTCGCTAATAAGGCACTTCTTAGTAGATATAGTGAATTTAGTGATAAAGAAGGAGAATATCTATCGATTATTTCTTTGGAAAAGACATTCTTAACCTCTTTATTTGGGACTCCAACATTATAAAAGAATGAATCTAAAACATTGATAGGTGTTAAATAGCCTGTATAAACCAATAAGGAATATAAAGAAGTGCTGCTATCTAAGGTATCATAAATAGTGATGCTTTCATCTAATGGAGTCACAATCGTTTGATTAGAAATAATGTCATTTAAACATTTAAAAATATCATAGTTAGAAGAAGATAGAGCGTGTTCTAATATCCTATTATTAGATGTATTAACCCAATATGATTTATAAGAGAAACCATTATCAATAAAATTTAAAATAGACCAAGGGTTAAAGATTATATCATCTCCAAAATGATATCCTCCATACCAATTAATTACTTCATTGATATTGCCATTAAAATGGTAATCGGACAATATTTCTTTAGTTTCATTAAGTGTAAAGCCAAAATATTCAGCATGGCTTTTATCTAATATTCCATAGGTTCTTAAATTATTTAACCCTGAGAACAAAGATTCTTTAGAAATTTTCATGACCCCAGTTAATACACCCTTTTTAATCGCCGTATTTCCTTTTAAAGCACTGGATAACAATCTTTTGATAAAGTCTATTTCCTTTTTGCTTTGTTGAGACATAATCGGTGAGTCATATTCATCGATTAGCAAAATAGGTGGGATATTTTCACTTTTTAAAATCAATTCACTAATAGTTCTGAGCGATGTAGCATATTCTTCAATGCTAGCGCTTCCATCGATTAAAGAAGTAATTAGTTGTTTTTCTTTATCTGATAATTTAGGTGAAGATAATAAATATTCGTGTCTTTTAAATGTGGATTTTAAAGCTTCAACTATACCATCAGTTGTGTTCATTAATGTATCAGCATAAGCATTTTTAAAATCAAGATGGATGACAGGATATTGCCCTTGGTGCTCCATGATATCAAGATGATGAGCGATATTCTTGTTATCAAATAATCTTTTTGCATCTCGAACATCTTTTGCATAGAAATAATCAAGCATTGATAGCATCAATGATTTACCAAACCTTCGAGGTCTAGTAAACAAAAATATCGTATTATCAGGTGCGGAATCAATTTCCTTAATAAACAGTGTTTTATCAATATAGTAGCATTGTTCTAAAACGATTTTATAATCATCAATGCCGATTGGTAATTGCTTCATTTTTAATTTCCCTCCATCTATCCGTTATTATTATAGCATTGATTCCCACAAATTGCCACTAAAATCACAAACGCCCACGAAATCCACGAATTGCCACGAAAATCACAAACGCCCACGAAGAGTTATTTTTTGGTAGTTTAACTATTTCTAACATTGCTGCTTCAATTAGTAGATTCACCTTCGATAATTGTATTTCTCTAACTTCAGTTTGGTATATAGGCGCAGTAGATGA
>CAJOOD010000134.1 GCA_905236085.1 uncultured Bacilli bacterium | reverse complement strand
GTCCTATTAATCATCTGGTTCTTTGAATTAGCCTTTGCTGGTAACGCTCAGATGAATAAAGTTGGTATTGGTATCAATGGTATTTTGATTTTTATCGCTCCATTATTGTTGTTCTATCATTCACATAAGGGTCCACGAAATATGATTATTGACTATATTACATTAATCTTATATTTCCTCGCCTTGCTATATCCATATGTTGTTGCTTTAATGGTTATTGCTAGTGCATAACCTTACTAAGATGATATAAAACCTATTAAAACTTGATTATTTTACTTAAATTTCATTTTAAATGCCTTTATTAGAAGAATAAAAGTAACATGTTTTTGTTTTTTGTAAACTTTAATAAATTAAAAAAACAAAATATTTCGAGTTGTGTTAAAATTAAATTTATGGGTGAACCAAACAAATTTGTAAAAAACATTCCTAATATGATTACTATGATGCGAATTGTTGGATCAGTAGCAATCTTGTTTTTGGTTCCCTTATCTTTGCCTTTCTTTATAGTTTATTCTATAACTGCGATAACAGATGCCTTAGATGGCTTCATCGCTAGGAAATATAATTTAACATCGCGTTTAGGTTCAATCATTGATAGCATTGCTGATATTTTATTCTATTTAGCGATGGCGATATCTATATTCCCAACTCTTTTACGTTTATTTGGTTGGGAACATTGGTCAATTGTTATCATTGTCACAGCGATTCATCTTATCAATTACATCATCTGTGCGATTAAATTTCATAGATTTTCTTCTATACATACCTATGCGGATAAGATGCAAGGAGCATTAATTTGCTTCTTACCATTTTTCTTAATCGGAGAAATATATTGGCTCTATACCTCTTATGTCTTCGCGGGTGGATTAATCTGCTTTTATTCCGCGATTGAATTGTTCTTAATTCATATATTAGCTAAAGAATATAGTGAGTCTAATAAATCAATATTTTTATTAAAGAGAAATAATTCAAAAATAGAAAAAAATCCAGACTCTAATAATCTGGATTAGTTTTCTTTCTTTTTGTCTTTATTTTCACTAGAGCCTTCGAATTCTACCTTATTAGAATTCTTTTTATTATGTTTATCTTTAATAAACCATGCGACTGGCATTGAGAAATTAATTAAAGCCAAGATTAAATTTAAGGCCATAGTGGGATAAGTTTTGGTTAATATTCCATATGTCGCAGAAAAGATAGAACCGATTAAATTAAATAATCGCAAAAATTTAACATTTTTAAACAAGAAAGAAATAACAACAAATGCCATTCCAACATAACCAAGTACTTCAATCCAAATATCATTCTCCATCTTGCATTTCTCCTTTTAGCCGTTTATTTTAGCATGCTTTTAATTTATTTAACACAAAAAAATAATGTTTTGCAATTTAAACAAAAATAGCCCAGTTTTGATATGGTTTTAGATTAATTTATTGTATTTAAAACAGCAAAATATAATCTTTTAGACAAATCGTCTTAAATTTATGATAAAATCATAAACATGATTGACAAGAATTTTCACACTCATACATATCGATGTGGACATGCTTCAGGAAAAGATGAAGAATATGTCTTAAGCGCGATTGATTTTGGTATCACTGAATTGGGATTTACTGACCACATCATGTTAAAAGATCATCCTCAACCCCATATGCGAGGTGATTATTCTTTATTAGATGATTATGTTAATTCATTAAATAAATTAAAGGAAAAATATAAAGATAAAATCAAGATTCATATCGGCTTTGAAGCGGAAGCGATACCTTACTATTATCCTTATTACAAAGAATTATTAGATTCTAAGAAGATTGAATATCTTATCTTAGGCAATCACTGCGCTTTAGATGAGAATAATGAAATTAAATTTTATCGTTATACCGAGCCAGGAGTGGTTAATAAATATGTCGACTCATTAATAGATGGCATGAGGACTGGTTTATTTAAATATGTCGCTCACCCAGATCATTATTTGGTTGGTTATCATCACTGGGATGATGTATCTATTAATGCTTGTAATAGAATATGTAAAGTAGCGGAAGAATTAGATATTCCCTTAGAAATCAATCTCGCCCATTTTAGGTCTAGACATTATGATATGAATTTTATTGACTACCCATATAAAGAATTCTGGAAGATAGTTAAAAATTATAATATCAAAGTCATTTTAGGAATAGACGCTCATAATCCATGTGATTTTGAAAATGTTAATTATGAGAATGTAAAGTTATTCTTAAAAGAAGTGGGAATTGACTATTCCCAAAATTTAAAGTTTGATTAAAGCCTAATAATTTGGCAATATATATTTGCTATGGAAATAACATATCGCATATTAGAAATCATCAATTATATTGTTATAGTTATTGCATCATTAGGATTTCTTTTTCAGATATTATTTATCTTATTTATCCCTTTAAAACCAAAGAAATTTCCTAAAGCTAAAAAATTACATAGATTTGCGATTATCATTCCCGCGCATAATGAAGAAGTAGTCATTAAAAATACGGTTACAAACCTATTAAATAATCAAACTTATCCTAGAGATAAATATGATGTTTTTGTCTGTGCGGACAATTGTAGCGATAATACCTTTAAGGCCGCAAAAGAAGCTGGGGCAATTACTATTTTTAGAAATGAATCTGACCCAAGTAAAAAAAGAGCGGCCTATCCAATTAAAAAATTAGTGGATTTATTAATGTCTAATGAATATAAGGGTAAATATGACGCTCTTATAAAATTTGATGCGGATAATACATGTAATAGAGAATTTATTGAGAAAATGAATGACGCTCTTGATTCAGGAGTGGAAATCGCTCGATGTTTTGAAGCATCTAGCAATGCCACACAAAATATTTGGACTAAAGTTTCAGCCTGCTATTATATTAGGGATTCAAGAATTTGTTCTAATTTTAGAGAGAGAACTAAGATGAATTCTATGCTATCAGGAGCAGGCATGATGGTGGCTATGTCAGTATTTGAAGATATCGGTAGCTGGGATGCTTTAAGCGCCACTGATGATTCTGAATTCGCTGTTAGAAGAATGCTAGAAGATAGAAAAATACATTATGTTGCTGAAGCAGTGGTTTATGAAGATCAACCATCAACATTAAAAGACACCATGAATAGACTCGGTAGAATGGGCCATGCCATACATGAAATGTTTTGGAAGATATATTGGAAATTATTACCTCGTTCTATTCAGAAATTTAAATTCACATATTTTGATATGTTTTATCAATTGCTATTCATTCCAATTGCCATTTTAGCGACTTTCTGGTTCCCTGCTTATTACATTTATTACATAATTATCCACTTTTTGCAGGGTTATTGCGGAGTCGACATCTTTACAGCCTTTATATCTATGGAGGAATCTAGAGCCTTAATTATTAATTTGTTATGGTATATATTATATGTCTTAGGTGGTCTAAGCGCTGTATATATCATCGAAACATTCTTTGCGGTATTATTATCTAAAGAACAAACCAAGATTAAAAATCTTAAAGGTTATTGGTTAGGTATATTATTATCTCCAATATTCATGTTAGTTTGGGATATAGCTATTGTGTGGGGAATATTAACTAACCCTGGATGGAAGAGCATTAAACGAAACATCAAGAATAACTGATAAGACCGCATTTACGCGGTTTTTATTTAAAATCTAATCATAAACAAATTGAAAAGAAGTATTTAAGATATAACTTTTTGATATATCACATATAATAAAACGATATTTTAAATGATTATTAAAATAATCGATAATATTAATAACAAGTTACAAACAAGGAGCAAAAAATAATATGCGTAGTCCTTTTAAGCAATTTTTAATGGTTTTACCTGTTCTTTTTGTTGCATCATTATCTAGTTGCGGTGGAGTGGAGAATTTTTCTTTTAATGGAGCGGAATTTGATATCTCTATCAATCAGGACCGTTCCCTTATCGCTAAGACTGTTAAGAATAACAATAATTATTCTATGAGCGTTGAAGGAAGTGGCGCCTCATTATCTTATGCTTCTACGAAAGCTCAGCCATATTACACTATATCTAAAAAGATTAACCAATTAACTATCGGTGATGGTGTTACCTCCTTAGGTGATTATTTATTTACTAGTTTTAATATCAATTATGTCGTCGCCGGTAAAGACTTATTAACTGTCAGCGATAATGCTTTTGATAACGGTGTAGTCATCTATTCTTATGCTACCTCTACAGTCACTGCGAAAAATAGAGTCTATTATTATTCTGAAAACGCTCCAACAGGAGAAGGCAATTATTGGTATTTAAGAGATGGAGTTCCTGCGATATGGAAACAATATAAAGTCTTATTTATTGGCAATAGCTTTACATATTATTCTGATATTCCTACCACATTTGGAAACATCGCTAATAATTTAGGGGAAGTGGTCTATGTCGATCGAGTCACACAAGGAGCTTGGACATTAGAAAGATTTGCCGACGCAAATGACGAATACGGCGCAAAAGTGGAACAAAAATTACAAAATAATCAATATGACTATGTCATTATTCAAGAACATTCCACTAGACCAGTGGGTGCTTATAACAATTTCTTAAATGGCGCTAAAGCGTTATATGATAAGGTCAAATTATATCAAGACAATGCTGAATTAAGATTATATGCTACTTGGGGATTTGCTTCTGGCGCTAATACTTATGCTGATGGGGATATCGTTGCCTTTGAAGGTCAATTAAGAGAGGCTTACGCTAGTGTTGCTAGAGAATTAGGCGTTAAATATCATCCAGTAGGACAAGCGTTCTCTGAAGTTTATACTAATTATAAATCTATTAATCTTTATTATACTGATGATAAACATCCATCTGCTTATGGTGCTTATCTTTCCGCATTAGTTCATGTGGCATCTTTATTCTCAGTTGATGTTAATAATACCACATGGAATTCTAGTTTTAATCAAGATACTGGCGCACCATTAACAATTGATGATAATACCGCGAGTATCTTAAAACAAGTGGCTCAAGATGTAGCCTCATTATATAAGTAACAACTAGCAATAGTTAAAATAAAAAAGGAGTTCGAATATGAAAAAGAAAAAATTATTGCTTCTCGTCCCTTCTCTATTCTTGCTTACAAGTTTAGTGGCTT
>CAJOOD010000133.1 GCA_905236085.1 uncultured Bacilli bacterium | reverse complement strand
TTGCAAGATATCGTTTGAATATAATTTGTTTTTCCATCAAAAACATGCGCTTGAATTAATAATCTTATTTTCTATCTATTTAAATAATGCATCCTTATCAATAGAGACATTTATATGAGCAATAAATTTAAAATATTTACTGATTCATCTAGCGATTTAATTAAAGATATGAGAGAAAAATATGATATTGAATATTTTTCTATGGGTATCGTTGTAGGCGGTAAGGATTATCACGTAGATTTAGACTTCGAAGAATATTCTCAAGAATAATAATTCGTAATATCTATAAAGAAAAAGAGACGATTTCATGAAGATTTCATCTCTTTTATATAGAAGGGATTATGTTAGATTTTTCGTATTAGGATTTGTTTAGCGTTATCGACATCGACAAGATATTTATCCTTAGTGGATATTTCACCTTTAATAATCGCCGTAGCGATAGGGGTTTCGATATTATTTTGGATAAATCGCTTTATCGGTCGAGCGCCGAATTCTTCATTATAAGCGGAATCTAGAATATATCTTTTTAATTCATCGCTATAGGTGAAGGAATAATAATTCTCTTTTAATCTATCGCTTAATTCATTAAGCATCTTATCGACAATCTTAAGTTGGGTTTCTTTGGATAATGGTTTGAAATAGACTATTTCATCGATTCTATTTAAGAATTCTGGTTTAAATGTTTGATGTAATAATGTATCCACTGAAGCAACATCATTATGCAAGAGATATTCGCTACCAAGATTAGAAGTCATAATGATAATAGTGTTTTTAAAATCGACCACTCTTCCTTGCGAATCTGTGAGCCTACCATCATCTAACATTTGTAGTAACAAATTAAAGACTTCGGGATGAGCTTTTTCGATTTCATCGAATAAGACGATAGAATATGGATTTCTTCTAACTTTCTCTGTTAATTGTCCACCTTCTTCATATCCAACATATCCTGGAGGGGCACCAATTAATCTAGATACAGAGAATTTTTCCATATATTCAGACATATCAATTCTAATGATATGCGATTCGGAATCAAATAACGCTGACGCTAATGTTTTAGCGACCTCAGTCTTACCAACACCAGTAGGGCCTAAGAACAAGAATGATCCAATAGGTCTATTAGGATTTTTAATACCCGCTCGTTGACGCAATATGGCATTAGTAACTAAATCTAGAGCTTCATCTTGTCCAATAACTCTTTTTTGCAAAGTAGACTTTAAGTCTAAGACTTTTTCTTTATCGCCTTTTTCTATTCTAGAAAGAGGAATATTTGTCATCTTAGAAATAATCTTAGCAATCTCTTCTTCGTCGACGACTTCGGATATTAATTTCTCTACATTTTCTGATCTAGATTCAATCTCTTTTAAGGTGGATTCTAATTCAGGAATTTTCTTATATTGTAATTTAGAAGCCTTTTCATATTCTCCATGATTAAAAGCCACATTTAAATCAAATTTAGCTTGTTCAATTTGTCCTTTTAATTCTTTAATCCTGTTGATATCATTTTTCTCTTGCATCCAACGGTTATTCAATTCATCTTGAACATTCTTAGCCTCATCTAATTCTTTGTTTAAATCTTGTAATCTCTTTTTAGACGATTCATCTTTTTCTTTACTTAAAGCGACTTTTTCAATCTCTAATTGTCTAATCTTACGAGATATTTCATCTAATTCAGTAGGGGAGGATTCGACTTCCACTTTAATAGAAGCACAAGCCTCATCCACTAAGTCGATAGCCTTATCAGGTAAGAATCTATTAGTGAGATATCTATTAGATAAAGTAACCGCGGCCACGAGAGCGTTATCAGTAATCTTGACACCATGGAAAGATTCAAATCTTTCTTTCAAGCCTCTAAGAATAGAAATAGAATCTTCTACAGTTGGTTCATTAACTAATACTGGTTGGAATCTTCTTTCTAGGGCTCTATCTTTTTCAATATATTCGCGATATTCATTTAAAGTTGTCGCGCCTATACAATCTATTTCGCCTCTTGCAAGCATTGGTTTAAGCATATTAGAGGCATCTAAGGCTCCATCAGCCTTACCCGCTCCAACGATAAGATGAATCTCATCAATAAATAAAATGATTTGTCCATCGCTTTCTTTAATCTTGTTTAAGACAGCTTTAAGTCTTTCTTCAAATTCTCCACGATATTTAGCCCCCGCCACTAAAGCGCCCATATCTAATTCATAGATGGTTTTACCTTTTAATGTATTAGGGACATCATCTTTAACTATTCTTTGGGCTAATCCCTCTAATATTGCGGTTTTACCTACACCAGGTTCACCGATAAGAATGACGTTGTTTTTTGTTTTTCTAGCTAGGATTTGAATGATTTTTCGAATTTCTTCGTCTCTTCCTATAACTGGATCTATCTTGCCTTTTTTGACATCTTCATTGATATTACGGCCAAATTTTTCCAAGACTTTTTCATCGTTTTCATAATCTTCCATTTGATTCATTGCCATAGTTTTTGACCTCCTTTGGATTGCTCCTATAATAGTTATAGTCGTAAAATTAGCACTTGTCAAGCGAGAGTGCTAAAAATAATTGATAAAGAAAAATAAATTAATAAATTAATTTCCTAAGCATTTATAAAATTTATAGATTATTTACAAAATTATTTAGATATTCATCATCGTAGAAATGTTCTCTAGATAATTCATAATCAGGAGCAACGCCAAAATCTTTATATTCTCTAGCATTAACATTATCACCGTTTCTATTAAAACTAGATATTCTAAATGGTCGGCCATCTGGAGTAGCGGTATAATATACAACACAAGCTCCTCCACCAGATTGTTCACCAATTATTTTAGCGCTCCCCATCTCTTTAGCGGTCTTGGGGAACATATTTGCACATGAGAAAGAATAATTAGAAGTTAAGATATAGAAATTATATTGTCCTTTAAACGAATCATTTTCATCATATATTCCATCAAGATTAGTATCAATAAAATATTGGAGATCTGCACGGGTTTTAGTCAAAGGATTATACATGGTTATCTTGACTTCTCTATTCAAAAAGCCAAGCATTGGAATTAAAGCATTAGAGTCTCCGCCTCCATTACAAGTGATATCAAAGATAACATTTTTGATTTCTTCATTATTTTTGATTTGATCAAATGCGTAATGGAATAAAGCAAAGGAATCGTTATTTCGATATTGATTAATATTGTTATTATTAAAGGAAATGGCGCTATGGTAAAAGCCATCGAATGATAATATCATTGTATTACCATTAATTCTTACATAATTAGGATTTATATGAGCCTCTTGTCTTGCGTTATAACAAGCACGAAAATCTTCACCTAATTTTATAGTTCTATCAGATTGATAACGATGATATGTGGCATAACCATTAGCAAAAGAAGTGGAGCAACCTCCAGCGTTAGTGTGCCCATCTCCAATAACTACATTGATTAATCTTTCAAAAGCATCATCATAAGTAGTAAGACTTATACTTAATAAATCTTGCTTAATTTCTGGTTCATTATTAGTTAGATATTCATCCCATGGGGCGAATCTATCATCAATAAAACCATAATAATGGTCTAATAAGAACATCAAAGAATTATAATTAAATTTTACAAATTTCTCTGTCCTTTTTGCTTTTACATTACTGCCTGAATAGTATGACTGAGCATAAGGGCTGCTATTATCGTTTAAAGTTATCGCTCCATTAATGATATCAAGAAGATAAAAATCAGAACCATTAAAATTAACACTCGACCAATTAGCCATATTAAATGTTATATAATTAATGATAGTAAATGGAAGATAGAATTCATCTTCATAAATAAATATATCTATATCATATTCTTTTAAATCAAATAGAACATCCTTAGAACCGGAATAATCATGTTCCCCATTTTTAACATATCTAGTAGTGCTTTCTTCATCGATTAAACCTAATGGAGAATCATATTTTGAAGAAAATAAGTTAATTTTGTCATAGTTTTTGGCTAAAATGGTGTCGTTAGCGCTGTCGAGGATAAATGTTAGATCATCTAATACTGTATAGGTTATTTTATTATCTTCTTTAACAATATTTACATCATCAAATAAATAATTTAAAGCTTCATCTAAAGTGGAGTAGATGATTAATGGTTCATTAGAATTATAAGCATATTTAAATTTAGCTTTTTCTTTTTTAATAAACCCGTTTATTCCATAAATAGGTTCATAATATGAAGCCTCTTTAATAATAAATTCTTCTTTTTCTACATCTGGGACTTGATTATTACATCCGCTGAGGCAAAGAAATAATAAAGATAATAAAGTAAAAGTGGTCTTTGTTCTTTTCATTATTTCTCTATTTTCTCCAATTCATCTATGACATGGATGACATCTTCATGAAATACTAAAGAACAATATTCATCATATTGTGTTTCATCTTTATTGATTAAGATGAGATTATTACCTCGAAAATATCTTAAATATGCTGCTGCGGGATAAACCACTAATGAGGTACCAATAACAATCATGGTTTGACATGTTGATATCGCAGCGATAGCTCTAGATACTACTGCATCATCTAAACCTTCTTCATATAAGACGACATCTGGCTTAATAATTCCTCCACATTTCGGACAAGTTGGAACATCATAAGAATCTTTTACATATTTAGCGTCATAAAAAGCATGACAGTTTTCACAATAATTACGGTGAATTGATCCATGTAATTCATAAACTCTTTTGGAGCCCGCTAATTGGTGGAGACCATCAATATTTTGAGTGACTACTGAGATTTGCTTATTGGTTCTAGCTTCTAAATTAGCGAAATATTGATGAGCTTTATTAGGTTTAGCCTCTAAATACATCATCTTAGATTTATAAAAGAGATAGAAATCTTCTGTGTGCTTATAAAAGAAAGAATGAGAGATGATATCTTCTGGTCGATATAACGAATTATATTTTTCATTATATATACCTTTCGCGCTTCTAAAATCTGGTATACCTGATGGAACTGATATACCCGCACCAGTGAAAACTACAATAGAATTGGATTGTTTAATTATTTTATTAAGTTCTTCGTATTTATTCATATGTCTATATTGTCGCACAAAAAAAACGATAAAGTTATCTAGATTTTATTTTTTTGTTTATAATAAATGTAGGAGGTCTTAATGACTATGCAAGAAAAATTTTATCGTTGTTCCAAATGTGGTAATTTATTTGGAACCATTAAAGACTCAGGTGTCGTGCCATTTTGTTGTGGAGAAGAAATGGAAGAATATGTACCAAACACCAGTGATGGTGCAGTTGAAAAACATTTACCAGTAGTTAGCATCAATCATAATGTTTGTCATGTAGAAGTAGGTAGTGTCGCTCATCCTATGTTAGCGGCTCATCATATCGATTGGATTTTAGTGGCTACAAATCGTGGCAGACATAAAATCACTTTAAAAATCGATGAACCAGCGGTAGTTAATGTTCCACTAGGAGAAGATGAAGAAGTCTTAAAAGTATACGCTAATTGTAACCTCCATGGACTATGGGTTACCGAAGTCAAAAAATAAAAATATCAATAAACTCTAAGGGCGGCTAGTCCGCTCTTTTTGTCTGCAAATTTTCTTAAAATATGCCGTTTTTGCAGTAAAAAATATCAAAATAATAGAAATAAGCATCTTGAAATTATAGTTATATTTTCGAAAAAAATATTTTTTCGTAAATATCGCCTCATACGCACGACTATATTTTCTTGCAAAACAGGAATTTTCTATTTAACTTTATTATTTCTAGTGGCTG
>CAJOOD010000132.1 GCA_905236085.1 uncultured Bacilli bacterium | reverse complement strand
CATGTGGGTGTATTAAGATATGATCAATTTGATGGGTCATCTCACTTCTTTTATTTTTAAAAGTGACGTTATTTAAAAGATGATGATATTCCTTAATTGCATTAAGGGTATCACTAACGATTTATTCACCTTTTTGACCACGAGATATTTTGGACATCGTAGATATTATAAGGCAAAACAAATTGAAATTGTCTTCACGTTTTTAGGCATGTAAGATATGATAGATTTTAGATAAAGAGGTCAATAATATGCCAAGCTACACAAAAGAACAACTTTTACAATTTCAAAGAGAAATAAATCAATTCTACAAAATGAGAAAATTGTTTCTCGGTTTAGGATGGGCTTTAATCGGTTTATCAATCATTCTTTTTATTGTTGCAATAGCGGTAGGCGTGCAAGATCAATCGATGATAATGCCATTAAGTTATCTTGTTAGCCTATCACTTATTGGGGGCATTGTATTATTTATATTAAGAAAAGCCCTATTTGATAGAAGAATTAAAAATAGAAAACAAATTATCAAAGAAGCAAAAGAAGAACACGAAATCGAGAGCATGTTTGAAAAATAACATGCTTTTTATTAAAGCAGTTCTTTCTTCTTTTGATCAAATTCTTCTTGCGTGATAATGCCCTTATCTAATAATTCTTTATATTTAATTAATTGAGAAACATCTTTGTTATCTTCTTGCTTAATAGTTTTCTCGTTTAATGCATTTAGCTTTGCCTGTTTTATTTTGTTGTTCGCATCTACTTTTTCATAATAAGCAATCGCATGTTGAATATACGCATCATCTGGTTTCTTTACGAAAGATGCAGCAAACGCTATAAAGCCTGCAACAGCAACAATTAAACAAGGGATGATGGCCAAATAATATAAAGTATTGTAGCTTTCACCCTCAAATTCTGCCCCATAAGCAATGGCAACAAGCATATAAATAAGCGCTAAAAATGTGCCTATAAACATTAAGCCGATGCCAATTCCTCTTGGAATCCAATAAAACTTAGGATAGTGTTGCTTACCAAAATCTAATAATTCTTGTCTCGTATATTCTTTTTCGCCAATGATGTATTTGTCCATAAATTAGCACCCTAATATCTCTCTTCTTTTTTCTTCATATTCTTCTTGAGATATGACTCCACCCTTAAAGAGTCTATCATATCTTGCTAATGCTTCTCTATCTCTTTCACTTAATATAATATCTATTTCTTTAATAGAGCCTTTACCTTCTTTTAGTTCAACTTTAGTAATATATTCTAAAGCATGATTAATGTATTTTTCTTCTGTTCTTCCTAGGAAAGAGGCAATAAAACATATTAGTCCTGCGATAAAAAATAAACCAAATACACCCAAAGGAATATAAAATGCCCAAATAGGAAAATCTGGATCATTAAATACACCAGTGAAATAAAGTATGAGCATTATCAAGAAGCGCAAAAGTATCAATTAAATCAGTTCTTCTAGAAAAATCTATTTCTATAACATTTTCAAATTTTTCGTTAATAAAATGACTGATAGAATAAGATTTACCAATTTGTCTAGCGCCAGTCACTAAAAGCGCTTGTTTTCTATTATTAAACCAAAACTCTAATTTTTCTTCGATTTTTCTTCTTAACATTTAACTGAACTCCTGCATTTTGGGGAAAACTGCTAATGAAAATAGGCCGATTTTGGGGAAAACTGAATTTTATTTAAGAAGTAATACTAAAAAATCAGACCTCTTTAGCGTCAATCTTTAGCTCGCATAAATAAATGCTTTTAATAATATCGTAAATAATCACCGTGCCCCATGAATCGATTTTGCAGTACGCTAAAGCTTCATTGAGTAAATCTTGGGTGCTTGGTCCAATATCTTGTTCATTTAAATGACTTCTCACTAAAAGTGATTTATATAAATCTAAACAAATACCACCGTTATAAACTAAACATTTATCCCCTTTGTGATAATCAAGAGAATCGGTTAAATCAAACGGTAATTTTTTATTGTAAAAATCTAAAACATCTTTATCCGCGGCTAATGTTGGTTGCACCACTTTTAAAGAACCTCTTCCATTAAAATCAATGCAATATATGCTACCTGAGGTGAAGAAGTCTAATAAGTCCACGACATTATTATTAAAATTATTAACAAATCTAATTAAGTCTTTATCGCATAAATCAATGAAGTCTCTAGAAAATTCATTCATTCTGGTCTTTTCAAAATTTTGATTAAAAACAATTACTTTATAATTACTAGCGTAAGGATCAATACCAGATTCCTCTAATTGCGCTTTTAATGTTTTATATAATTCAATACTAGGGTTGATATATTGGCTAATATCAGGGTTAGCAATATATTCATAATGTTTAACTCCCCCACCTATCCCTTTAGCGAAATCATGTTTTGTTAAATCATAATTTTTATCCACAACGTGCATGGAATATTGCGAGACAATTTGTTTCCAAGGGTGTGAATGTTCAACAAGAGGAATAGGATATTGGAAAGATTCAAAATCAAAGAATAAAAGATAATCAATATCATCGTTATAATAATCTCTTTCGATAATGTCTTTGATGAGATGACGAGATATGACATATTTCTCTTTAATATGGCCTTTTTGATATTCCACTTGTAGATGCGCTGAACAACGACTGCCATTCTTTTTTATTTCATCAAAAGGATTCGATTCAATATCACTAATTTTGCTTATACCAGAGTCGATTAATTCTTTAGTTTTAAGGTAATTACCACCATAAAGATTCCAGTTAGTTAATCTAAAGATAGAATTAGGAGAATCAGCATCATTAAAGCACATATCGATTAATTCACATCTTGGACCTTT
>CAJOOD010000131.1 GCA_905236085.1 uncultured Bacilli bacterium | reverse complement strand
TTGTTACTCTTTCATTTATAGGTAATAGCATATACATTTATAACATTGAACTTGTCAAAGCAGAGACATATTTATTTAGGTAGGGAAGAAGATTTATTAATACCTTTAAAAAAAGATGATTTTAAAGTCTAGTTTCGATTTATTATTTAGACATAAGAAACACTAAATACGGAGCTCTACATGAAGAAAAAGAAAAAAGAGATTGTTTTACCTGATTTTAGCGAAGATTATGGACCTTTGAATCCAGATGCTTTTGTATCTCTTCGACACGTTAGTAAAATCTATGATAAGAAGGTTCTTGCGGTCTATGATTTTAATCTTGATATCAAACAAAATGAGTTTGTTGTTTTTGTTGGGCCATCTGGGTGTGGCAAATCCACAACATTAAGAATGATTGCCGGTCTTGAAGAGATTAGCGATGGTGAACTTTATATCGATGGTGTTTTATCTAACGAACTAACTCCTAAGGAAAGAGATGTTTCTATGGTTTTCCAAAGCTACGCTCTATATCCTCATATGTCTGTTTTTGACAATATGGCTTTTGGATTAAACATCAGACATTTTCCTAAAGAAGAAATCAAAGAAAGAGTTAATCAAGCCGCAGAAATATTACAATTAACTGAATATTTAGATAGAAAACCAAAAGCCCTCAGTGGTGGACAACGTCAGCGAGTGGCTTTGGGCCGTGCGATTGTACGCAAATCTAAAATATTTTTAATGGATGAACCTTTAAGCAATTTGGATGCCAAATTAAGAGTGCAAATGCGTAGTGAAATCATCAAAATTCATGAAGCAATGAAAACAACAACTATCTATGTTACTCACGACCAAACTGAAGCTATGACAATGGCGGATCGTGTTGTGGTAATGAAGGATGGATATATTCAGCAAATTGGAGAACCAGCGACAATTTATAATTATCCAAATAATCTTTTTGTCGCAGGCTTTATTGGCTCCCCATCCATGAATATTATTGATGCCACATATGATAATGGAACCATCATACTTCCTAATGGAGAAAAACTAACTTTAACTAAAAAAATAAAAGAAGAACATCAATCTTTCTATCAAAAGAAAGTCCAATATTATCAAGACGAAATCGAAAAATTAAATAATAAGAAACAACAAGCCATTAATGATGAAACAATTTCGACTTTTGATGCTGCGATTAAACAATTAGAAGAAAACAAAACTAGAGCGGAAATGTATCTCCAAACAAAATCACACCCCATTAAATTTGGAGTTAGACCAGAAGATATTAATGTTGTTGAAAAAGGAGGAATGGAATTAGAGATTGGTATTTGCGAATTATTAGGTGATGAATATTATCTTCATACAACACTTGGTGATAGCAACATAGTGATTAAAACCTCCTCTAGAAAAGAAATTAAATCACACACAAAAATTAATGTGGCGTTTGAAGAAAATAGATGTCACATATTCGATATCAATTCTACAGAAAGGATTCATTGATTATGAAAAAAAGTTTACCTATTTATTTGTTAATGCTCCTTGCATTAAGTGCATGTGGCGGAGCTCAACAAGAAACAACATCAACAAGCACAAACTCTGCTTCTGAACCTATCGGTGGAGAAGTAACGAGTAGTGGTGTTAACTCTGGTGAAAATTCATCAGAAACCAATTCATCAGAATCTTCATCATCAGAAAGCTCAAATTCATCAGAAACTCAGTTAGCCGCTGTTACAAATATCAAGGTCAAAGATGGTGTTTTATCGTTTGATGCGGTTGAAGGAGCGATTGATTATCTTATTGTAATTAAACAAAACAATGCAGTACTTTATCAAAAAAGCACAACTAAAACCAGCCTTGATTTAAATAATTTAGGTTTTTATGGCGGTCATTATACCGCGACAATCACCGCAAGAAGTGGGCTCCTTGAGAGCACACCAGCGACATTGGATTTTACATTATTACATGTAGATAATGATATGAGATTAGAAGCAGAATTTGCTTTATTAGATAGAGAAAGAAACTGGGCTGATGATTCTAATGCTTCTAATGGTGCTTATGGCAAAGATTTTAATGACTGTGGTCAAGGCATGTATTTTAGATATTATGCCTTTGAAGCTGGTAATAGAGATGTAACAGTTACATATTCAACTGCAATGAAGGGATCATACATGACATTATTTGCTAATGGGCAAACCTTTAGAGTGGATTATAATACAAACACTGGTTGGTTTGGCGACAGCAAAACAACCGCGGATGTCGTAATTAAAAATGTCCCATTTGAACGAGGATGGAATGAATTATATTTAATCAAAAACGGTGTAGCTAAAGAAAGAGATGAACAAGGCAATATCATTAATGATGATGGCATTCCTGAATGGGGTGGTTATGCTCAAGTTGACTATATCACCATCAAAGGAACTGGAAATAGTTTTGATTTAGATGATTATGATAGAACCTCAAATAGTTATAAATTAGAAGCCGAAATGGCCCATTGGCATTGGACAGATAAAGACACAAGACCTGGCAATTGGGGCAATAATTTCTCACTCGGCTTT
>CAJOOD010000130.1 GCA_905236085.1 uncultured Bacilli bacterium | reverse complement strand
TTCATATTATCATGTTTATCTATATTCAATTTATTGAAAAGTGGGCTTTCACGTGTATAATAATTAGTGTTTTAAGGAGTTATTAATAGATATATGAAAAAAGTAATGGCGGTTAACGCAGGTAGTTCAAGTTTAAAATTTAAATTATATGAAATGCCAGAAGAAACAGTTATTTGTTCTGGTATTGCAGAAAGAATTGGTCATGATGATGCGATATTTACCATTAAATATAATGGTGAGAAAGATGAACAAATCTTACCAATTAAAGATCACGCTGTCGCAGTGCAAATCTTATTAGACAAATTATTAGAAAAGAAAATCATTGCTTCCTATGATGAAATCAAAGCCACAGGCCATAGAATAGTCCAAGGTGGCAAATATTTTGCTAGTTCTGCAGTCTTTGATAAAGATACCGAAGATAAGATTGAATCTCTTATTCCTCTTGCCCCACTTCATAATGCTGCTCACTTAGTAGGTTTTAGAGCTTTTAAGAAGGTTTTACCAGAAGTTCCTGCCGTTGCGGTATTTGATACTGCTTTCCATCAAACTATGGAAGCACAAGATTATGTCTATCCTATTCCTTATGAATATACTGAAAAATATGATATTAGACGTTATGGTGCACATGGAACATCTCACCAATATTTAGCTCAAGAAGCGGAAAAATATTTAAAAGACGTTAATCATCCACGTCTCATCACCTGCCATATCGGTTCTGGCGCTTCTATCTCTGCGATTAAAGATGGGAAATGTGTTGCTACCTCCATGGGCTTAACTCCATTAGGTGGAATTATGATGGGAACTAGAACTGGTGATATCGATCCATCCGTGATGAAATATTGCTGCTTCTGTGAAAATAAAGATGCCGAAGAAATGTTCCAAATTTTTAATAAAAAGTCGGGTTTGCTAGGGGTTTCTGGTATTTCTAACGATTCTCGTGATGTTATTAAAGCCATGAATGAAGGCGATGAAAGAGCTAAATTAGCATATCAATTATTAGTGAGAAGAATCGCTGATTTCATCGGTCAATATTTCGTTAGACTCGGTGGAGCGGATTTAATTGTCTTCTCAGCGGGTATTGGGGAAAATTCTCCAGAAACTAGAGAATTAGTATGCGATGCTATTTCGGAAGCCTTAGGTATTATTATTGATAAAGAATTAAATAATGAATTAAGAGGTAAAGAAGGACTTATCTCCACCGAAGAAAGTAAGATTAAAGTCGCAGTTATTCCAACCGACGAAGAAATTATGATCGCTCGCGATGCTTATAACATGTTATTGAAATAATTATGAAAGAAAAAACGCTCATTGAAAAATACGCTTTAGAACGTAAATCAGATTTTAGAAAAGTCTTATCAGCGATAAAAAGATATAATCGTATCGCTGTATTTAGACATATCATGCCTGATTATGATGCTTTAGGCTCACAATTAGGCTTAGCCACTTGGATTAAAGATAATTTCCCTGATAAAGAAGTAAGAACATTTGGTGATAATCATGTCACTTTCACTCCACGTATCTATCCAGAGATGGATTCGCTTGGCGATTCTTGGTTTAAAGAACCATTCTTAGCCATTATTGTTGATGTATCGGCGAAGAAAAGGATTGCCGATCCTAGATACGCTAAAGCTAAATTTAAGGTGGTTATCGACCATCATCCAAGTGAAGATAAAGTCGCTAATGTGTGCATTAGAGATACATCAGCCTCCGCGGCGACAGAAATTATTGTAGCGATGTTATCTTCCTTTAAGGGTTATACCTTATCTAAGGAAGCAGCGAGATATTTTTATACCGCATTAGTAGGTGATTCTGGTCGATTCCAATATTCTTCCACCACCGCTTTGACTTTTGAAATAGCGCAAAAACTTATCTCCACTGGAATTAACATTTCTAAGATTTATCAAGAGATGTATTTAAAGCAAATCGATGACTTATATGTCACCGCTTATGTGTTAAATAATTTTCATTTATCTCCTAAGGGATGTGTGGCCTATTACACACTAGATTTAACTACACAAGAAAGATTAAAAATAACCACCGAAAGAGGCAAAGAAAATGTCAATATCTTTGCAAATATCGAGGGAATTAATGCTTGGTGCTCTATTACCGAGGATAAAAAAGAGCCTTGTTGGAGGGTATCAATTAGGAGTAAAGAAAAAGATATTTCTGGTGTTGCTAATATGTTTGAAGGTGGCGGACACGCTCAAGCTAGTGGCGCAAAATTAAATAGCCTCGATGATTTACCTAAATTAATAGAGGCTCTAGATAACCTATTTTAGGACTTAAAAGCAGTTTCTTAGAAATTGCTTTTTTATTTATAAGTAAACTAATATATGTTAATATATTTACATGCCATTTGTACCTTTACACGTCAGTAGCGGATATTCTTTTTTAAAATCCGGTTTAACCATCTCTAAGATCGCTAAGTCAGTCAAAGATAACGATTATTATGGCTGCGGACTTTGCGATTTTAATGTTATGCATGGGGTGCCTGAATTTATTAAAGCGATGGAGAAAATCGCTAAACCTTATATCGTGGGAATGGAGATAATAATTAAAGATGTCCACTTCTGTTTATATGTAAAAAACGAGGAAGGATATAAGAATTTATGCTATTTGTCATCTATTATTGATAATGAAGAAGAGGTTAGCAATTATTTAGCTAATAACCACAAAGGCTTAATTGGCATATTATCTTCTAGCGAAGCTTATTTTAAAGAATCAATTGATTTAGAATCTAGAAATACAGTGGAATTATTTAAATATCTATCTAATTTGGTGGATGATTTTTATGTGGGAATTGATATCGCTAACGCGGAAGATAGAATATATGCGGCTAAATTAAGAGATTTCGCCGATAAATATACTTATTTAACTATCGCTTTTCCTCATATTTTATATCAGAAAAATAATGATGCCATCACTTTAGAAATGGTTAAATCTATCGATGATGAATCAAGAAAATTGGATATCAAAGAGAAGATTGATTACCAATGTTTTTTAAGCAATTCAAATTATGAGAAATTATATAAGAAATCAGAATTACAATTAACTTTAGATATCATCAGCTCGATTAATTTTAATTTTCATCATAAGCGTGGAGAAATGCTTATTTATCCAGTTGATGATACGATTCAATATCTTAAAGAACAATGCTACAAGAGATTAAAAGAATTAAATCTTGAAGATGAAGAACACATTAAAAGATTAGAAAAAGAATTAGACATCATCATTTCTATGGGCTACGCTGATTATTTCCTAATTGTCAGCGATTATGTTAATTACGCTAATTCTGTGGGAATATTAACTGGTCCCGCTAGAGGATCCGCCGCAGCATCCTTAGTCGCATATTTATTAAATATTACTCGCATCGATCCATTAAAATATGATTTATTATTTGAAAGATTCTTAAATCCGGCTCGTAAAAAGATGCCAGATATCGATATGGACTTTATGGACACTAGACGTGAAGAAGTCGTTACTTATTTACGTAATAAATATGGTCATGATAAGGTCGCTAATATTGTCACTTATCAAACCATCGCCGCTAAGCAATCAGTTAGAGATGTTGGAAGAATATATAATTATAACGAAAGAGATATCAATCTCATCTGCTCTAGACTAATAGGAAGAAATTATTCTTTAAGCGATTCATATCGTAAATTAGCCCCGTTTAAATCTCTTATCGATTCCGATAAATATTATTTAGAAATCATTTCCTTGGCTTCAAAGATTGAAAATCTACCTCGTCAAACCGGATTACACGCGGCGGGTATAGTTTTAAATAATTCTCCAATGGAGAAATCGATGCCAATATTTAAAGATTTTCAAGGTAATTATATCTCGCAATATTCCATGGACTATTTAGAAGAGCAAGGCTTCTTAAAGATGGATTTATTAGGATTAAGAAATCTATCTATCATCTCTGATTGTGTGGATTTGATTAATAAGAATCATTTAGATACTCAGCTAGATAAATTTAATATTCCTTATGATATTCCTGAGATATATGAATTGATATCTTCTGGTATGACAATGGGTATTTTCCAACTAGAATCATCTGGTATGAAAAACGCAATATCCCTGCTAAAACCCAATTGTTTTAACGATATTGTAGCGCTTTTGGCCTTATTTAGACCTGGACCAATGGATAATATACCTGTGTATGCGAAAAGGAAACATGGACAAGAAAAAGTTAATTACATCTCTGATGATTTGAAATCTATCTTGTCTTCTACTTATGGAATTATTGTCTACCAAGAGCAGATTATGCAAATATCACAAAAGATGGCCGGATTCACTTTAGAACAAGCCGATATTTTTAGAGCGGCGGTATCAAAAAAAGATTCCGAAAAGATGAAACAAAGCAAGCAAGAATTCATCGCTGGTTCTTTAAAGAATGGCTATTCAGAAAAGACAGCAAATGAGGTTTATAATTTAATTTTTGAATTTGCTAATTATGGTTTTAATAAAGCTCATTCTGTTGGTTATAGCGTTATCACTTGTGAGATGGCTTATTTAAAATATAAATATCCTTTAGAATTCTATGCTTCTACCCTATCTTATGTCTCTTCGATTGATAATTCTAAATTCTCTGATTATATAAGTGAGATGTCTAAAAAGGGCGTTGAAATAGTATTGCCTGACGTCAATTATGCGGAGAATCGTTTCACTATTGTTAATGATAAATTAATGTTACCTTTTACTTCTATTAAAGGACTACCGGTTTTAAGCGCGAAAGCTATTATTGAAGAAAGAAATAAAAATGGATTATATAGAGATTTTAAAGACTTCATCTTAAGAACATTTGCCTATAAGATTAGTGAAACTAATATCATGAAATTGATTAATTCTGGCAGTTTTGATTCTTTATATCATTCTAGAGAATCACTTAGAGAAAGTTTAATTCCATATTTACAATATGCCGAAGTGGTTATGGCTAATGAGGGACAAATGTCACTTGATATCACTATTATGCCCGCGCCTTTACTAATTGAGGCAAATGATGATCCATTATCTAATCTAGAGGCAGAATATGATTCTATAGGCATCATGTTATCGGATAATCCTCTTCGTTATAAAAAAGATTTATTAAAATCTAAAGGAGTTAATCCTATCGCTGATAATATTAATGGCAATATCTTTGTCGCTGGTATTATTAAATCATGCAAGACTATTATGACCAAAAAAGAAGTTCCAATGGCGTTTGTTAAGATATTTGATGAAACAGGAGAAATGGAATTAACAGTATTTTCTGATTTATATGGCAAAACAATTAATATTTTAAAGAAAAACAATATCATCGTATGTAAGGCTCATTTCAATTCACATAATGGGAATAATTCTTATATCGCTGATGAAATTGAATTATTGGAGGAATAATATTTATGGCTAAAAAACTCACCATCATCGATGGCAATTCTTTGTTATATCGCGCTTATTTCGCTACCGCTTATCCAGGTGTTGAAATCATGTCTACAAAAGATGGAATTCACACTAATGCATTATTTGCTTTTGCTAATATGATGAGCAAGATTCTTAGCAATATGAACAAAGATGAATCAATATTCGTAGCCTTTGATGCTGAGAAGAAGAATTTTAGACATGAACAATTAGAGACATATAAAGCTAATCGCAAGCCTGCTCCTCCAGAATTAGTGGAGCAATTCCCATTAGTAAGAGATTTTTTAAAAGCTTTAAACATCTTTGAATTTGAAGAACCGGGATATGAAGCTGATGATATCGCTGGTACAGTGGCCAAATTAGCGGGTAAAGAAGGATATGAAGTTATTATTTATACTTCTGATAAAGATTATCTTCAATTAGTGGATAATAATATCACCGTTAACCTAATTAAAAAGGGACTAAAAGATATCAATATAATGACTCCTGAAACTGTTAAAGAAGAATTTGGTTTTACACCGATTCAAATTATCGATTATAAGGGGCTTAGAGGCGATCCAAGTGATAATTTGCCAGGTATTCCAGGTGTGGGTGATAAAACCGCGGTTAAATTGATTCAAGAATATGGCTCCTTAGAAAAAATTATTGAAGCCAGCGAAGAAATGACTTCTAAAGTTGGTGAATCAATTAGAAATAATAAAGACATAGGAATGTTATGTAAGAATCTAGCCATTATTAAGATTGACACTCCGATTAATTTCACTATTAATGATACCAAATATAGTGGATATAATTTCCAAGAGATTAATAAATTTGCTCAGCGTTATGAATTAAGACAGTTCATGAACAAGATCCCTCAAAAATGGAAACAAGCCGATGTTTTAAATGCATCTTTTGAAGTAGAAGAAATTGAATCATTAAAGGGAATAGATGTACCAGATATTATTGGTTTAGCCATTGATTTAGATAATGAAGAATATTATTACGAATCGGATATATATGGTTTTGCTCTTTCTATCAATGATAAAAATTATTACATTTCCTATGAAAATGCTTTAAAAGACCCGAGATTTAAAGAGATTTTGGAAAATAACGATATTAAAAAGTGCGGATATTATTTTAAATCTATTGAGGTTGCGCTCGCTAATGATGGGATTAAATTAAATGGACAATATATCGATATCTTTTTAGCGGCCTATTTAATTGATGCTTCAATGTCTACATCTAAGCCAGAGCATGTTATGGCTATTTTTGGTCAAGATTTATCTGGTGATGATGTGGAAGTGTCTTTACTCGATCCTAAAAAGATGAAAAGAACAGCGAAGGTGGCTAGAGCATCATTTTATTTAAAAGATAAAGTGGTTAGAGAATTAACCGAGATTAATGCTTTACAATTATTTTTTGATATTGAAATGCCTTTATCTCATGTTTTGGCATCGATGGAATATGAAGGATTTCCTCTTGATAGCGAAGTCTTAGATAAATTTGGTGATGAATTTAAAATCAAAGCAAAAGCTTTAGAAAAGGAAATCTACGATTTAGCGGGTAAAGAATTTAATATTTCATCGCCTAAACAATTAGGAGTGGTCTTATTTGATGATTTAAAATTACCTAATAATAAAGGTGGTTCCACTTCTTTAGAGGCTTTAAAAACTATTCAAGATAAGCATCCAATCGTGGATAAGATATTAGAATATCGTAAATATACGAAATTGATTTCTACTTATTGTGATGGACTTAAGGTTCATATTCATAAAGATAAAAAGATTCATGCTTTATTTAATCAAGCTTTGACCACTACTGGTAGATTATCTTCTTCTAATCCTAATTTGCAAAATATCAGCATTAGAGATGAAGAAGCTAAACAAATTAGAAAAGCATTTTATTATGATGATGAGGATATAGAAATATTATCATTAGATTATTCGCAAATTGAATTAAGAGTGTTAAGCGCATTAAGTAATTGTAAAGGTATGCTTAAAGCATTTAATGAACATGAAGATATTCACTCCTCTACTGCGCGAGCCGTCTTCCATGTCGAAGAACCAACTCCTGCAGAGAGAAGAAAGGCTAAAGCGGTTAATTTTGGTATTGTGTATGGAATATCTGATTTCGGGTTAAGTGAACAAATTGGTGTATCTTTCTTTGAAGCCAAGACCATTATTAATTCTTTCTTTGAAGCTTATCCAGAAATTACGACATTCCTAAAAGGTATTGTAGAGAATTTGCAGACTGATGGCTATGTATCAACCGTATTTGGAAGAAGAAGATATCTTAGAGAAATTCATGACACTAATTATCAGGTTAGAGAATTTGCTAAACGAGCGGCGATGAACGCTCCTATACAAGGTACCGCGGCGGATTTAATTAAGATGGCCATGATAAAGGTTTTTGCCGCTCTTGAAGAAGGTGGTTATAAATCTAAAATGGTTTTACAAATCCACGATGAATTGATTTTTAAAGTCTATAAAGAAGAAAAAGATGATATATATAAATTAGTTAAAAACATCATGGAGAATATTTATGATTTAGGAGTCAATTTAGAAGTCGATGGAGGCTTTGGAAAGACTTGGTTTGATTGCAAATAGAGGTAAATGATATGCCAGAATTACCAGAGGTAGAAACCGTTAAAAATACTTTATTACCATATATTAAGAATCAGACAATTGATCACGTGGAAATATTAAGAAGCGTGACAGTTGAAGGCGATGAGAATGAATTTGTCTCCACTTTAAAAGATAAGAAGATTTTAGATTTATCAAGAATTGGCAAATTCCTTATTTTTCATCTATCTGATGATTATGTAGTGGTGTCTCATTTAAGAATGGAAGGCAAATATTATGTCTTTAATAGCGATGAAAATAATTCAAAATATGCTCGATTAGTATGGTTTTTGAAAAATAATACCAAAATTTGTTATGATGATTCGCGTTGTTTTGGAATGATGATATTAAGTAAAGAAAGCGAATACCGCTCCTTAAAAGAATTAGCCAAATTAGGTCAAGAACCTTGGGATGTTAAAGATATTAACGCTTTATATTTAAAGGCCAATAAGTCCTCCACTCCTATTAAGACTTTATTATTGTCACAAGAACTTATTACCGGTTTAGGTAATATTTATGTCGATGAAGTTTTATATGCTTGTAAAATTCATCCTCTTACTCCTGGCAAGAATATTTCTTTAGAGGATTGGTCTAATATCGTTAAAGAATCATCGCGCATATTAAAAGAGGCTATTGTCTCTGGTGGATCAACGATTAAATCATATCATCCTGGAAAAGGTATAGATGGGGAATTCCAGACTAAATTATTAGCCTATGGTAAAGAAGGCGAACCTTGTATAAGATGCAATACTTCTTTAAGAAAGATTAAAGTAGGTGGAAGAGGGACTACTTTCTGTCCTAAATGTCAAAGAATTAAATCTAATAAATTAGCTGTGGCTATTTATGGTTCTATCGGTTCAGGTAAGACCACCTTATTAAACATTTATAAAGATAGCGGTTATAAAGTTATTAGCTGTGATCAAATCGTTCATGATTTATATCAAAATAAAGATGTGGTTAATAAAGTTTATAAGGCGTTAAAGATTGAGCCTAACGAATTATCGGTTAATGATAATATTAGAAAACATCTTATTAATTATCCAAAAGATAAAAATAAATTAGAAAGAATAATATGGCCTTTAGTGGATAAGGAAGTAGCTAAATTTATTTCTTCAAATAAAAAAGGCATTGCAGTTGTAGAAGTTCCCCTACTTTTTGAAGCAAAAATGGAATCTAGATTTGATGTTATTATCGGTATTAAATCTGATTTAGCCTATGTTAGAGAAGAAAATAGAGACAAAGAAAAAGCTCAGGAATTAAAAAATATCAATATCAATCATAAATTTGATAAACATATCAATGATATGGACTATATTATTGAAAATAATTCCTCTATTAAGGACTTAAAGAAAAAGGCCTTAGAAGTGATTAATACGCTCCAAGAGGGCCTAAATTAATTTCTTGTTTGCAATTTGTTTCTAAGATAGATTTTAATTTCTTAGATTTTATCGCACCTTGTTTGGTAGTGGCATATAATTCCACTATTTCTTGAATGGAATAATCAGAAGTGAAGATGGTTAATTTTTTACTGGCACTTCTTTCGTTTAATAATCTTAATAAGATTGCATCTCTTACCGTATCGGTTATCACTTCGTTACCTAGATCATCGATAACCAAAATATCGCATGTAGCATAACGATTCATAATATCTTCAAAATCTTGAGGGGAATTAAAAGATAAAGAAATGAGTTCTTTAAATTTAGATAAAGAATTTATAAAGGCCACTTCTCCTTTTTTTCTTCGAGCGTAATCATTGATAAATGCCGCGGCTAAATAACTTCTACCCGTTCTAGGTGCACCAGTTATATATATCCATTGTTTGGATTGGCCTTTAACATAATCGGCATATAATCTAGCGGCATCTTTTTTCTTAGATGTCTTATCGATGGTGGCTAGACTAGCATCTTCAAATTCGCTTGGATAATCTTTAGAAACGAAATATTTTTGTACGCTCATTTCATTTAAGATTTTCTTGCAAGGCACTAATTGTCTTTCTACCACTTTGTTATTGTATGTGAGTTTAGTAACAATATATTTATTGGCTTTTTCACAGTTTTCCATACCAGGACAATTTTCACAATATTTAATGTCTTCGACAAAATCATTAATCTTAACGATATATTTTTTGATATCTTCATTAGGTATTCCTAATTTATTAATCTCTCTAACTGCTTTAGGGTTAGCAATAAAATTTTGATACATGATATCAAGCTCTTTTTCATCGAGATTCATTTTTAAAGTAGGTTTAAATTTTTCCATATATTATTCATTATCATCCAAATCGGATAAAATATCATCCCAATTATCATCATTAGCGGAATTATTTTCTTCCTTGATATCTGTATTATTTTCAACATTTTCTTCTTCTTTTTGATTTTTTGTTTGGTTTTTGCCGGGTTTTTTGAATTTATTAGCGGCATTAATTTCTTTTAAATATATCATCGCATCATAGGTGGTTAAAATATTTTCTCTAGCAATAGAGGCCGCGACTTTTTCTGTATAGGCACGAGATAAGACATTCTTATTCTTAGCGAGTACATAATCAATAATCGCATTAATAACATTATTAGGCAGTCTTAAATTTAAAGATATATCATCAATAATTTTTAAATCTGCGGCTACTGGTTGGGTATTATTTTGTTTTATTCTTAAATAATCCTTTGGAGATACACTTTCCATAAGATTAATCTTCGCCGCGAGTTGTGATTTAGATGATATAGTGGTCTTCTCACTTTGTATTGGTCTAAGATTTGGGAATTTGTTATCATCTTGGAATCTTCTTTTAAGTTTATCCATGTCGATTTTATTTCCACTTGGACGAGTGGCATCATAACAATCAATGGTATATAAAGCGGCGTTTTCTTCGTTGATTCCATATAATGTAGCTAATCTTGATATTTCTTTTAAGATAGTTTTGGTAAAATTAGCGCTACTGATTTGGGCATTTTGCTCCACCATTTTAACAAATGTCGCATAATTGAATTCAGAATCAACATGAGATTGTAAGCGGTCTAAAATATTATCTCCTGTTGGAGAAAATGTCGTAGCAAATGCTGAGGCATTTAAATCTGGATTATAAACTTCTGCAAAATGTTTACTGATTTCTTTACCTTTATCTTGATTTTCGTTTTGAAGATAGACTATTTTTAATTTTTGCGCTGCTTGATCACCAATAGCTTCTAACAATAAACCATATAATAGAGGATTAGAAAAGAATTTGCTTGGTGTCTTTGGAGCGTATAAATCATATGTATACACATTATAATCTTTATCTTTTATGCAAAATGTTTTTAATAAGCCTAGGGCCTCTAATTTCTTTCTTTCTTCAATAAATAAACCAGTAGGCAAATGGGTTTTTTGCATTAACAATTGATGAGTTTTAAAATATCCAACAGGGAAATTCTCCGCTTCAGTCCAAAAAGTCATATAAATAGAAACAGCGATATAACCAACGATAGGCTGGTATAAATCAAATATAGCTTTTCTATCATAATCAGCGATTAGACCGACTTTATTAACACGATATAAATCCGAATTACTTAATAACAGCATTTTTCAACCTCAGTGCGACAATTATAACAAAGTTAAAAGTCTTGAAATAGGTATTTTTTATCTTTTATTTTTAGTGGAAAATTATCCACATCTTATTAAATTAGTAGCAAAGTAACATTTTCCCTTTTTTAAAATAATTTCCCACATAAAAAGTTGTGGAAAAATCTTTGAAAAGTAATATCAATATTATTACTTGTTGTGTTAGAATGAGTTATAAATCGAGGGAAAAATTATGATTAAGAAAATTGCGGTTTTAACTTCTGGGGGTGACGCTCCTGGAATGAATGCTGCTGTAAGAGCAGTAATAAGAAGTGCATTAGCACATGGAATAGAGCCTTATGTTGTTTATAACGGATATAAAGGTTTAATAGATGATGATGTTCAATTAGTGGATAAAAAATTTACTCAAGATATCATCAATAGAGGCGGAACAGTTATCAAATCCGCAAGATTACCTGAATTTAAGGAAGTCGAATATCAAAAGAAAGCTATCGAAACCATGAAAAAGCATGGTATTGATGCTCTTGTGGGTATCGGAGGAGATGGTACATATAAAGGTTTATTGGCCTTAGATAAATTAGGATTCCCAGTAATCGGTTTACCTGGAACTATCGATAACGATATCGCTTCCACTGATTTCACTATCGGATTTGACACCGCATTAAATACTATTTGTGACTGTGTTGATAAAATTAAAGATACATCCTCCTCTCACCAAAGATGTAGTGTCATCGAAGTTATGGGAAGATACTGCGGAGACTTGGCAATCTTTTCCGGCATCGCAGAAGCTGCTGAATTGACCATCACCGCCGACCATCAAATCGACGAGAATTTAATCTTCACCAAATTAAAAGCCATGCATGATAAAGATAAATCTCATGCCATCGTTATCGTTAGTGAACATCTTTTAGATGTCTTTGATTTTGCTAAGCGCATTGAACAAGAAACCGGATTTGAAACCCGCGCGGAAGTTCTTGGTAGATTACAAAGAGGTGGTACACCTACCGCTCAAGATAGAATTTTAGCTTCTAGATTAGGCGCTGCTGCGATCGATTTATTAGTTAATGACATCACTGGCCGTGTTGTCGGTATGAAGAAAAACATGGTTGTAGATTATCCAATTAAGCAGGCTCTTAATATGGAAAGAGATGTTAAGAAGGGCTTATTAAGATTAATTGACATGCTCGCATAAAAAATATATTGACTGCTTTAAGTGTCAGTGATATATTTATAACGCAAAATAGGCAGAAAGAAGAGGCACCCGCTTCTCGCCAGATCGACAATTGTCGATTGGCATACGCTGCATACTACGTGCTAAGAGTATGATTTTAACGGGTGCATTACGCGCCTGTTTTTATTTAAAAAGGAGTTGATATATATAGCCGCCAACAATAACCAAAACCAACAAGGTAAAAAGCAAGACAAGAACCAAGATTTAGTAAATGGTTTAGTCAGATTCCCACAAGTCAGATTAATTGGACCTGATGGTGAACAATTAGGCACCATGTCTTCTAGAGATGCACAATTTAAAGCCAATGAAATGGATTTAGATTTACTCTGTGTTGCCCCTAACGCTACCCCACCAGTTTGCAAATTAGTAAATTATAACAAGTATCGTTATGAACAACAAAAGAAGGCCAAATTAGCGAAAAAGAATCAAAAAACTGTGGAAGTCAAAGAAATTCAATTGACTCCTCAAATTGGTTTGCATGATATGGAGACCAAGGCGAGAAACGCGATTAAATTCTTCCAAGATGGTAATAAGGTCAAAGTTGGAGTGCGCTTCCGTGGTAGACAAATGGCCCACCAAGAAGTTGGTCAAGAAACTATCCAAAAATTCATTGAACTTGTCAGTGAATACTCCGTAATAGAAAAGCAGCCATCTTTAGATGGCAAATGGCTAATTGCAATATTAGCCCCAAAGAAACAGTAAAGAGAGGAGAAAAATCATTATGGGTAAAATGAAAAGCAAAAAAGCTCTTACTAAAAGAGTTAAAGTTACTGGTACCGGAAAATTAGTGAGACATTCCGCGTATACTTCCCACTTAGCACCTAGAAAAACTCACAAACAAAAGAGACATTTGAGAAAAGCGTCAGTCATGGATAAGACCGACTACAAGAGAGTCAAATTTCTCATTCAGAAATAAGGAGGGTAATCTACTATGGCAAGAGTAAAAGGTGGAGCAGTCACACACGCTAGACGTAAAAAAATCTTAAAAGCCGCGAAAGGTTACTGGGGTTCTAAACACGCTTTATTTAAAACCGCAAAAGAACAAGTCCTTAGATCTTATCGTTACAGTTATATCAACCGTAAAGATTTGAAATCTGACATGAGAAAATTATGGATCAGACGTATCAACGCTGCTTGCAGAATGAATGATATCTCTTATTCCAAATTCATGCACGGACTCAAATTAGCAGGAGTTCAAGTTAATCGTAAAATGCTTTCTGAATTAGCAATCAACGATCCAAAAGCATTCTCTGATTTAGTCGCTACTGCGAAAAAGAATCTTAAATAGTTAATCTTTAGGATATAAAGCCGCCTCAAAAAAGGCGGTTTTATTATGGAAAAATACTGCAAAATCGCAGTATTTTTTAAAATTCTATATCTTCGTTATTGATTGCTTTTACTTCTTCATTAGATAAGGCTTCTTTAATCATAGATTCATAATCGAATCTATTTTCATATCTTTCCACATCATCTAACTTAGGATGAGTTTTAGGATTCTTGGGGTCAAATATCGTACAGCAATCTTCATATGGTCTAATGGATATTTCATAGGTTTTGATTCTTTCTGATATTTTAATTATTTCTAATTTATCATAGGTGGCTAATGGTCTAATAACTGGCATATTTGTCACTTCATTAATTGTCTTCATCGACGCGAGAGTCTGTGAGGCCACTTGACCAACTGATTCTCCATTAGCGATAGCTAAACAATTTCTTTGCTTGGCTAATCTATCCGCTAAACGATACATCATTCGACGCATTATAGTTATCGCATAAGATTCAGGAGCGTGTTTATATATTTCTTCTTGCAATCTAGTAAATGGGATAATATGCAACACTATTCTGGCTTGATATTTATTTAATATTTTTAATAAATCTTCTAATTTATAAATAACTCCCATTTGAGTATATGGAGGAGAAGCAAAATGGATACATTCTATCATGACTCCTCTTTTCATTAATAAGTAGCATGCTACTGGAGAATCTATTCCTCCAGATAACATCATCATAGCCTTGCCACCCACTCCCAAAGGATAACCTCCGGCTCCTTCAAAAGTATGACAGAAAATATATGTTCCTTCGTTTCTAACCTCAATAGATAAATTGATGTCAGGATGATGAACATCAACTTTTAAGGAAGTGTTTTTTAATATCACTGGAGCAACCATTCTTACTATATCATCAGATATAATTGGGAAAGATTTATCCGCTCGTTTACAATTAACTTTAAAGGTTTTACCCTCTTCTTGCTTAACTAATTCTAATGATGCTTCCTTAATTTTTTCTATGTCACTTTCTAATCTATAAACTAAAGATATGGCTTTAATTCCAGAAATATCTTGTAATATTTCCACTACTTTTTCATAATGGTTATCGTTTAATTTGATATAAATGTGGTCATATCTTTCTTCAAATTCCAAAGTAGAGAATTCTTTTAAAGCATGCTTAATATTTTTATATAATTGTGATATAAAATTCTTCTTATTTTTACCTTTGGTGGATAATTCACCAAATCTAATCATTAAATAATTATATTTCATCCTTTAACTCCTCCAACTATTGTTTCTAATTTATTTATAAATTCATTAATTTCATCTTCGTTATTAAGATAAGAGAAAGATATTCTGATTGTGTTTTTTGCTAATGAGTCATCTTTATTTAAGGCTTTGATGACATATGAAAACGGTTCTTTTTTACTAGAGCAGGCGGAAACGCTACTGACCATAATATCTTCTCTAGCTAAGGCTTCCACGACAACGGAAGCTTTTTTATTCTTTAATGAGAAATTTAATATATAAGCTAAAGCATCATCAGGGGAATTAATTTCGTATTCATCTTTATGATTATTTAGATAATTTCTTAACATCTTATTTAATTTATCAACTTGTTTATAATGAGTATTTAAATCATTTATTGCTAATTTAACCGCCACTGCAAAAGAGACTGCTAAAGATAAATCCATGGTCCCACTTCTTAGCCCTTCTTGCTGATTTCCACCAAAAATAACCGGCAAAAGTTTAATATTTTTCTTAAAAACCAAAGCTCCAATAGATTTTAAACCGCCTATTTTATGTGCAGATATGGTAAACATATCGATATTATTATAATCAATATTAATCTTTCCTAATGATTGAGCGGCATCGCTATGAAAGACTATCTTAGGATAAGATTTAAGGATATTTTTAATCTTTTTAATATCATTGGTAGAACCAATTTCATTATTGACTGACATGATAGAAACTAAAATGGTTTTATCATTGATAGATTCTTTTAATTCATTTAGATCAACTTTGCCATTTTTATCTACATTTAAATAAGTAATTACAAAGCCTTCTTTTTCTAATTCTTCACAAGTATTTAATATAGAAGCGTGCTCTATTTTTGTGGTAATGATATGGTTGCCGTTAGCTTTATTTCTTCTTGCATAGCCTAATAAGGCTAAATTATTAGCCTCAGTGGCGCCTGAAGTAAATACGATATCATAATCATGAAGATTAAGTGATTTTAATATTTGTTCTTTGGCTAAAAGATAAATTCTTTCACATTCTTTAGCGTAGGTATGTGGAGATGATGGATTAGCGTAATATTGAAGAGTATATTTGTTATATATTTCTAATACTTTTTCTTCAACCTTATTCGTGGAAGCATTATCAAAATAAATCATATATTAATTATCTTCTACATGTTTCCTTTTCAATAATTGAATGACATCACGATAGGTTTGTTCAAATTCTGCGCGATAGAATTGTTCTTCACATTGTTTTAATTGTTGATGAACATCAGCTTGATGATTGCGATCGCGATTCGCTAATAAGATGGCGGATTCTGCTAAACGGACAATATTTGCGTCGTTATCAACGTTTTCGAATATTTTATTCGCAGTGTTTTTAAATTCTTCAACTTGCTCATTTAATAAGTTGACATTGATAGGTTTTTCTTTGACTAATTTATCAATTTTATCGAGCATGCTATAGCATTCTTCAATTTGTTCTTTATATTTATTGTCATATTCTTCAACGCCAACAGAGCTAATCTTTTGTTCACATTGTTTTAATCGATAATAATATGAGAATACTAAATTGTAGGCTTCTTCTGAATTATTCTTTAATGATTCAAGATAGATTTTAAAGTTTTCCACTCTTTGATTAACTTCTTGATATTCATTGATGAGATTGCTTAATTTCTCTTTTAAAATTGTATATGGCTGTTTAGTGGAAGAATGAACAAAGGTATCTAAAGTTCTTTTTAATGTACCTAGATAGGCGACATCAGATTTGAGTTCAGATACTTTCGTATCATCAATTTCTTCAAATTTATAAATGGTTTTAGTTTCAGGAATTAAAGAACAAATCTTTAAGAAATTATTTTCTAATTTAGAAACATTTTGATAAGTGATAGAAATATTTTCTTCAAAGAATGTTTTGGCTTCAATTTCATCCTGATATTGTTGATGTATTGTAGCGATATCTTCTTGGACTTTATCCGCTTCTTCTTTTACCCCTTTAATTTGTAAATTAATCAATCTTAATTTTAGTTCTTGAATCTTATTGTCCCATTCATCGAAATGTTGAGAAACTAAAAGATGATATATAGGATATTGATTAAAATTCATATCATCGGTTTCGCGATGCAAATCTCTAATCTTTTCAGGAATAACATTGGTTAATAAAATACATAATGATGGCATCACTTCTAAGGTGGATTCGAGTTGAGTTAAAATCTTATCCACCACTGGTAATATAGCATTAGCTTCATCGTATGAGGCACCTTCAACAAGATTTTCAAATTCCGCGAATTTGCCGTCTAATTTATCGAATACTTTATCAAATGATTCGCTAACTAGGGTTAAATCGGTGGAATTAACATTATATGTTTGTTTTACACTTCTTAATTTAGTTTTCAAAACCAAGGCAGAACTTCTGGCTTCTTCTTCTGGTTTGATAATATTTCTTAATTCCGCATCTAATGAATTTGCAGAGATTTCATAAGATTCTACGGCTTTTCTACCTTCATTTATCTGCGCTTTGATATCGCGGAATTGCTTCGCTTCAATTAAGTTCTTTAATTGTTTTAAAGATGCTGCGGCATAAGAATCTTCGACATCGATGATATGACGATATTTCTTCATATAGGTGTCATACATTTCACCATATAAAAGATTAGTACGAGAAATCATTTCTAATCTCTTGATATATTGGGAATCTTGGCCAATCATTAAGGCATTTAAATATGAATATTTATTTTGCAAATATTTAACCTGTTTTTCATAATAACGACGTGAAAAAACAAATTTATATAAAATAAAGCCCACTATAGCTAATGCAACTAATCCAACAGCGAGTAATATAATTCCAACAACAGGCATGGCTAATTCCTCCTTAAGTGCGATAATAATTAAGTATATCTTACTAAAAAAGCCGCAAATGTTAAATAATTATTATAAATAATTACGCAATTATAAAAACTATTTGACAATAAGAGGCAAAATCTATATATTTATAACTGCATGTAATGCAGCAGGTTAAT
>CAJOOD010000129.1 GCA_905236085.1 uncultured Bacilli bacterium | reverse complement strand
GCGAAAGTCAGATTTTCTAAGGCGGTAAAAGTCGGCACTAAAGATGTCGTTTCCACGATAGCGGATATCTTTCTTCTCGCTTCATAGATAGCGTTATCTTTGTTGTTCGCTCCAAATAAATCAAAAGAGCCTGAGGTTGGTTCTGCTAAACCGGTAATTAAACGCATAATCGTCGTTTTACCACTACCATTTTCCCCAACAAATCCATAAATAGCGTGTTCGGGAATATGCATATTAACTTTATCGATAACTAATTTATGGGCGTATTGCTTACATAAATCATATGTGTTGATAATATTGGTCATAATATCACCCTATCTTTCTTATTTATTATAATAAAAACTTTGATGAATTAAAGACTTTTAGTCTTATACAAATATCGTGACTAATAAGTATTAAATGTGATGCGTATTATTTTCCATAAGTCGCAAGATGTCCTCAAAAGAAAAAGGATCGAAATTTTTAGTTATCGACCCCATGATTTCAATATGGTAAGAAACAACAAACTAATTGAAATTAGTTATTATTCATTATTATCACTTAATAAATGCATGATGACGTTTATTATAATCTCCATTTCATCAGGTTTAGATTCAGCAGTTAATAATGTAATGGCCACTAGTGTGTTATTTGAAATGACCAATTTGCCGTTCTTAACTAATCGTTTGTTTTTATTTAAAAATTCCAAGAATAATGTGGCCGCAATTCTTTTACAGCCGTCAGCAAATGGATGGTCTTTCACTAAAAAATATAATAAATGTGCGGCCTTATCTTCTAGTGTTGGGTATAGTTCAACGCCAAATACATTTTGATATACGGCTTCTAAAATGCCATTTAATTTACCATCCTCTTTTTCAACACCAAACAAATTAGAATCATTTTAAAATTTCATTGAATCAATGATTTTTCTAGCTTCACTAAATTCAATTTTGTAAATGGTATCATTGCCCTTGGGTTTTACCAATCTTTGATGGTCATAATCATCTAACAAATCAAGAGCGTTTGTGTATGCTTTAATTACTTCAGATGATTCAAAATTATCAATATTTAATGCTGATGAAAGCATTCTATTTTGTATATCAATTACTTTATTTAATTTTTCTAATCTTTTATTGTTAACAGCGTACCCTTGAATTAAATAATCTTTTAATACTTTATTAGACCATCTTCTAAATAGGATACCTCTTTGAGAATTGACTCTGTAGCCAACAGAAAGTACAACATCTAAATTATATAATTTAGCAGGTCGATGATTGCCACTTATGTCGGAAATTCCGACGGAAGTATTTTCATCCAGTTCTTTACTAGTAAAAATATTATTTATGTGCTCGGTAATTGTACTCCGTGCTTTATCAAAAAGTTGAGCAATCTCATCTTGAGTTAGCCATACAGTTTCATTGTCCTTATCTGCTCGAACATCAAGCTCAAAATCATTATCTACAAATTTTACAATTTCAAATTTTTACATTAGTGTTATTCCTTTCTATCAATATAATTATTATATTATATTGATAAAATTCAATATTATAGTAAAAAAAAGACATCTCTATGTTATAGAAATGTCATGTTTTTTTGCAATATCTAAGTACTAAACATTTAACGCAAAGAACCATTTTGACTTTAATGGAACCATTTTTGAATCGACGGAACCACCCATTGTTTATTAGCGCTAAATACAGTGGTTTAATTAGTTTTCTAACTAATCATCCTTTTATTAATCAGGAATTCCTCCACTTCTTTAAATGGGATTATCGACTCATAGACCTTTTTATTTGTTTCATTCTTGTTTTTCGCTTCATATTTTTTAAACTCATACAATCTACGAGAGGTTCCGATTATCTTATTGATATGTTCACTAATCCATTTAAATTCTGCTTTAACGATGTTTTTATAATTCTCGTCTTTTTCGTCCTCGATGACATATTCTTCAACATAATTTGAAGGAATAGGGATCATATTATTTAATTTTATTGTTCCAAGAAGAACCTTTTCTCCGTTTTTGCCTGATTCAAGCATTCGAATGCTGAAAAGATTACTTTTCTTGATTGTACCATCTTCGTTATAGTCTTTGGGTTTTGGAGAAGAAAATGGAGCGTAATATTGAAAACCATTAATGCTAAAAACGACACCAATATATTTTCTGGTGTGTTTCCTATGAAATCTTTTATTGTCGAGCACAATTGGAAATGCTTTTCTTAAGATTTCGATATATTCATCTTTAATTTGAACTATTCACATAAAAGAAATGCCTCATTACGGCGAGGCAACCTAGTAAATAAACTTCCTGCATTTACGGCTGAGGGTCACCGGCTTATCTTTAAGCACCTATATTATCACTTGAAGTAGCAAATCCTGTCAAGCAAAAAATATTGATTTTCTTTAAAGAAAAAGACATTCTGTGCTGCCAAAATGTCACGCTTTTCTCATTGGTGCACCTAGCAGGAATCGAACCTGTACGGGTTGCCCCACTAGATCCTAAGTCTAGCGCGTCTGCCAGTTCCGCCATAGGTGC
>CAJOOD010000128.1 GCA_905236085.1 uncultured Bacilli bacterium | reverse complement strand
GAATTGGTGTAGTTTACAGGCACTTTTTTAAGCTTGAGCCCAAAAGCAACGTTATCGTAAACGTCTAAATGAGGAAACAACGCATATCTTTGGAAAACGGTATTAATAGGTCTCTTATATGGTGGAAGTTTAGTGATATCGTTACCATTAAGAAGAATTTCACCATTTGTTGGGGTTTCAAAACCCGCGATCATGCGTAGAGTGGTAGTTTTACCACAGCCAGAAGGTCCTAAGAAGGTGACGAACTCCCCCTTAGTAATTTCTAAATTAAAATCATCGACGACCGTCACGCCGTCATAAACTTTGCTCACTCCTGTCAAGGAAATGATTTTACTAGAATTTGCCAATTCGCTTTCTCTCCTTTGTTACAAACAATAATGTGTTAACTAGCAAAAAGCCGCTAATATTAACGAGAAAAAGAATATATATATTTTCGTAAAAATTCAAACTATTTTTTTCTAAATTTTTTTGCCGTGATTTTTTTGAAAAATTTTTTTTAAGAAAAATAAGCATAGAACTATATAATTTTTAGATTTAAAATTTGCGAATTTTTTAACAATTTTTTTGCAATTTTCTTAACCGATTTAATTCAAATATTTGACTATCCATGATTATCTATTTAAAATCATTATTAATTTAAGGATATGACTATGAAAAAAATAACTACTTTATCTCTAATTACTGCATCATTTCTATCTCTTGGACTATTAACTTCCTGTAATAGCGGTAATGAGAAAGTTAACCTAACATTTGGTTCGTATATCGATAATGGTGCCTACCTCGTCGATTATGCTGAACTTACCACCAGATTAAATCGAAAAGAGTCTATGCTTATAACTGTTTATCCAGGAGATGATTCTACCTGTTCATGTTGGACGATGTTTTCTAGCATTATTGATAAAGCCTCTATAGATAATATTTTAAGGATTTATAAAATTTCTTATGCTACTTTACTAGGCAATGGTAATCCTTGGGGATTTACTCTTGCTAATGACTCACCAACATTCCATATTGTAGAAAATGGCGAAATTAAAACTCGTGTAGATTACGATACCACGAATGAGAATTATTTTATTTATAAGAGTGATTCTAGTTTTTATGATTATGTAGTGAATAATTGCAATTTTCCATCGATGATATACGCTGATTTGAATTATGTCGATAACTTAATCGATAATAAGTCCACATTTGATGTTTATTATGGAAGAAATAGATGTGGTGATTGCGGTTATGTTGAGCCTAATTTCCTCTATAAGAAAGCAGGTTTAAAAAACAAATTGCTCGTTGTCGATGTTCAGCCTTTATATGAAACCAGAAATGAGAGTGATGATTATATCAATTTCAAGAATAATTATGGCTTAACAGAGGCGGGTAACTCTACCTATGGTTATATAACTGGCGTGGTACCAACTTTCCAGCATATTAAAAATGGTGAGATTTATGATGCTTCCGTATTTTTCAATGACTCTGTTAGCCTAGTTGACGGCAAATATGTGGTCACAGAAACATTTTATACCACGAAAAGGGCTGCAAATCTCCACTATTTAGACAAAATTAAAGGCGGTGCTATGACCGTCTTAGAAGGTTTAGAATTAAGCGAAGATGACGTAGAAATATATCCAGAATATAATAATTACATAGCCTGGAAACAAGAAAGCGCTTATAACTATCACGCTCCATTATTACAAGCATTCTTCGATACTTATTTAATGTGATTTTAATCTATCGGTAATTTCTTGAGCCTTTTCATAGATAGCATCTATTGGTTCATTGATAAAGAATTTGCCATCTTTATATAAGACTCTACCATTAATCATTGTCATCTTAATATTGTCTTTAGAACCGCTATAGACAATATTTTTTGATATGTTATTGATTGGTTGCATATTTGGTCTAGATAAATCAATCATGATGATATCAGCACATTTACCAATATCTAAGACATCGCAATTATCTAAACCCATCGCTCTTGCTCCACCAACAGTAGCCGCTTTTAAATAATCTAGAGCTTGACCAGCAGATGGATCTTTATTAATTAATTTTTGTAAGACCGCGGCTAATCGCATTTCATAGAAGAAATCTAGTCCGTTATTTGAACCAGCGCCATCTGTACCGATAGCGACATTAATTCCTTCGTGGATAAATCTATCAACAAGAGCGATGCCAGAAGCTAATTTGGAATTAGACCCCGGACATGTAACCATGTGTAGGCCACGTTTTTTAAATATTTCAATATCATGATCGCTGACATGCACGCAGTGGAATCCACCACCACCATAATTTAATAAGCCCAGTCTTTCCATATATTCGATTGGCGTACAACTATGTCTATCGATACATTCTCTAACTTCGTTTTCGGTTTCACTTAAGTGGGTAAATATCGGCGTTTTTAATTCATTCGCAGCCTTAGCTAATTCACTTAATATTTCATCTGTACAAGTATATTCAGCGTGATAGCCTAATCGATATGTTACTAAAGGATGTAGGACTGGATTATTAATCGTTTTATAAGCTTCTACCATTTCTTGGACTGATTCACGATATTTGGTAACAGTGCCTAATAATACGCATCTAAAGCCAATATCTTCAGAAGCTCTTAACATTTCCATTGGATTATAATACATATCAAAACAGGCTGTAATACCAGAGGTAAGATATTCTAAAATTGAGACTTTAGACAAATAATATTGATCTTCTGGAGCGATATTAGCTTCCATAGGGAAGATGCAATCATTTAACCAAGAAGACAATGATAAATCATCACTACAAGACCTAGCAAAAGACATCGCAGAATGAGCGTGTGCATTTTTAAATCCAGGCATGATTAAATTATTATCACATTCGATAATGGAATCATAATTATCATCTCTAGCAATATCACCGATGAAAGTGATTTTTCCATCCTCTATTACTATTTCACCATGAAAAATATCTTCATTTTCTTTCATGGTTAAGATCATCGCGTTTCTTAATAAAGTCTTCATTTCTCGCCCCTTTTATTTAAAAATGTCATCCTTTGTATCATCATTTCCTTTTTTTAATTCATCGATTTGGTCTTTTAACGATTCTATTTCATGTTCCATTTTATCGATTTCAGCATCTTGATAAACTGTGTTATCAATGTAGTCATAATTTATATTTGGATTAGCATTATTTCTAGAAGCATTAATAGTCCTAGCCTCTCTATTAGCTTTAACTGTAAATATAATTGCGAATACTAAAAAGACAATTGCTGCCATTTCAAATAACCCGTCGATTATAAAACAAACCAGACCAAAGACAGTGATATATGTCATTAAATCAAATGGGGTTCCATCTTGTAAATATGCAGTGAGTGCCTCATTTAATCCATTGGTATTTACTTGTGTCCCAGCGATAAAACTAAATATTTGGGAACCAACAAAGAAAGATATCATTAATATCCAGAACAATCTTCTTTTGGATGCATATATGCTCATTTTAAATTCCTTTCTAAAATTTCATTATTAATTATAGCATTGAAATGCTATCACAAGAATATATAATTTAATTTATTTTCGATAACGAGGCAAGATGGTTTTTTGAAAAATTAGTAATAAACCATAAGTAACCGCAACTGTGACCACCCATTGGATTAAATCAAAAACGCTAGATAAGTAAGCCCCAATACCAAAATAGATAACATAAGAAATAAAATAAACAGGGATTTGTAGGAAAACACCAATTACTAAGATTAACCAACTCATTTTTTTATTTACTTTTGGATATAAACAGCCAACAAAAACATTGATAGCCATTTTAGCTACAATGGTAAAGGGAATAAATTGAGCCATGCCTAATGTTAAATCGGATAAGGAAGCAGATATAGCAGAGACAAAGGCCCCATACCATGGCCCAAGAATAATAGAAACAAATACACCTAAAGCATCAGAAAATTGAATATATCCCGCTCCAGAGAGATATGGAATATTTAAAAAGATAGATAAAACATAAGCTACTGCAGTAAATATCGCGGTAAGACTTATTTTTTTAATATAGGACATATTATTTATTCGCATATTTAATTAGGGCCTTGAAAGATATATTTCTTTCTACTTCTCCAACTATATATTCTCCATCTTTAGAAGTTAAGATATTTATTATGGATTTTTCTTTTATTTCTTTTTCATAATTAATGAGTAGAGTCTCAATGTAATTCTTATCATAAAAGTCACCATCTTTTAGATTAACAATGCGATTAATATAAGCGATATTGTTCATGTGCCTATTTAAATCGCAATCCGTATATGGAACTATATATGTTTCTTTTAATTCAGTTTCCTGATTTTCGTTAATTTTTTGAGGCAATTCTAATTCACCTTCAAGGTGTTCTTCTTCTAAATTATAGATGTTATCGTTATCAAAGAAAATTTGTCTGCTATCTTTATCTAATAAACACCATGTAGATGAAGCCCTTACTAATATTTTTCCATCCAAAGATGTGATTTCAAAATATCGAGGATAGATAAATCTTAATCTTCTTCCAGGATAGGTTTTAACTATAATATTTTCTTGATATTTGGGCATGCGATAACATTTAACATACATTCTAGTAAACACCCATATTAGATTGAGGTTTGTGTTTACTTTCTCACCAAGTCCACTAGCTTCAACTCCTTCCACCGCAACATCTTGAAATAAGCGAAATAAGGCCGGAATTGATAGGGTTTTTGATATATCTACATCACTTGAATTAATAAATACTTTCTTGCTAAACATATTGATAATATATTCCGAATGAATTTATAAATCAAAATATTTACATATTTATTTATTGTTTGTGATATTATTAATCCATTAATTAAGGAGAAGTCAGTTATGCTTAGTAAAAAACTCGCTTTAGACATATTAAATAAAGGCTTATCCACCGGAGCGGATTATGCGGAGATATTCTTTGAAGATTCTTATTCATATTCGATGAGTATTGACAATGATCATGTTGAAACTTCACATAATAACTACACCACTGGTGTCGGCATTAGATTATTGAAAAATCTTCAAAGTGTTTATGGTTATACTTCTGATTTATCAAAGAAGTCATTGATGGCTTTAGTCACCTCTTTAGCCGCCTCTTTTGATGGAGAACAAACTTTATTTATAAAAGATTTAAAGGTCAAAAAATATAAAACTATCAATCCGATCAATAAAGATTATGATGAAACAAACAAGGAAGAGAAGATTGCTCTTATTAGAGATGGGCTAGAAGCGATTAAAGATTATGATCCACGTATTGTAAGAAAAATTGCATCTTGGAATGATATTCACCGCAATGTTGTTATTTATAATTCACGTGGCGATATCGTTAAAACCAATCAACAATATGCTTCCGCTCATTATTATGTAGCCGGTGCTGCTGATGGAGGCTTACAATCTGGAAGTGAAGGCCCTTCAGCTCAACAAGATATCGAATTCTTTAAAGGAAAACCGATACATTTAAAAGAAGCTGCCCTAGAAGCGGCAAGAAAATGTGTATTATTATTAAGCGCAAAAGATTGTCCATCTGGACATATGCCAGTTGTAATTGGCAATGGTTGGGGTGGAGTGTTATTCCATGAAGCCTGTGGACATTCATTAGAAGCATCTAGTGTTTCTAAGAATTTATCAGTATTTTCTAACAAAAAAGGCACAAAAATTGCTTCCGATCTCGTATCAGCGATTGATGATTCCACTATTCCTAATGCATGGGGAAGTATTGATTATGATGATGAAGGTATCAAGGGTGAAAAGAGATTACTCATTAAAGATGGCATCTTAGTGGGCTATATGGTTGATGAATTCAATGGCAGAAGAATGAATGAGAAACCTAATGGTTGTTGTCGTAGACAAAATTTTGCATACGAGCCAACTTCTAGAATGTCAAATACCTATATTTGTCCAGGAAAATCCACTAAAGAAGAAATTATATCTTCTGTTAAATTAGGTTTATATTGTGTTTCATTTACTGGTGGCAGTGTTAATCCAACCACTGGAGAATTTAATTTCGCCGCCTCTGAGGCATATATTATTAGAGATGGAAAGATTGCTGAACCAGTTAAAGGCGCTACTTTGATTGGAAAAGGCGAAGAAATATTGAAAAATATCGATATGGTTGGCAATGATTTAGATTTAGGTCAAGGTCATTGCGGAGCCGCATCTGGTAGCATTAGAGTTCAAGTTGGACAACCCACTATTAGAGTTAGTGATATCCTAGTTGGAGGAAAGGGAGGAGCTTTAGAATAATATGAATATTTATGATAAGTTTTTTGCACTTGCAAAAGAAAAAGGTTTGGAACAAGTTGAATTATCTTATTCAAAATCCAATTCATTATCCATATCTTTGTATCATCACGAAATTGAAAATTTCTCTATAGCGTCCGATTCCGATTATGCTTTTAGAGCAATAGTCAATGGTAAATTAGGAACTGCAACCTCCACTACTTTATCAAATGAAAATTTAGAATCTATTATTGATAATTTGATTTCCAATTCTAAAGTTAATGAAAAAGAAGAAGAAGTTGAATTATTTAGAGGTAGTGAGAAATATCATAAAATCTCGACCTATAATAAAGATTTAGAAAATGTTCCTACTGAGAAAAAGAAAGAAGATTTATTCGCTTTAGAACTCGCAATTGAGAAATTAGATAAACGTATCGAACAAGTTTCTGATGTTGCTTATTCTGAATCATCAAGTGAATCCGTTATCATGAATTCCTTTGGATTAAAATTAAAGCAAAAAAGAAATTCCTTCTATTTTATCGGTGGAGTAGTAATGAAAGGTGAAGATGGAGAAGTTAAAAATAATTATGATTTCTTCTTCTCTAATGATTATTCCAAATTTGATGTTGATAAATTAGCAAAGAAAATTGTTGATGGCTGCGCTGAACAATTAGGTGGAGAACCAATTCCTTCTAATAAAATGAAAGTAGTTATGTCTAATGATTGCACCGCTTCTTTAATTGGCGCTTATATTTCTCATGCTTCCGCAGAAAGAGTACAAAAAAATGTTTCGTTATTTAAAGGAAAATTAGGAAGCAAAGTAGCCTCTAATAAGGTGACTATTTCTGATAAGCCATTAGCAAAAACTTTGTTTGCTACTTGGTTTGATGATGAAGGCGTGGCCACTTATAACAAAGATATTATTAAAAATGGTATCTTACAAACCTATTTATATAACATCGAAAAAGCAAAGATTGATGGAGTTAAAACCACTGGAAATGGTGTTAATACTGGATCAAAAATTGGCATCTCTCCTTTATTTGTGGAATTAAAACCAGGAAAGAAAACTTTAGATGAATTATTCGAATTCATTGGAGATGGACTTTATATAACCGAGCTTCAAGGTTTACATGCTGGATTAAATCCAACATCAGGTGATTTCTCCTTGAAGGCAGCAGGCTTTTTAATCGAAGGTGGTAAAAGAAGCAAGCCAGTATCACTAATAACAGTTTCAGGTAATCTACTACAATTATTCTTAGACATTAAAGAAGTAGCTTCTGATAGCAAGATTAATTTAGGAGGAATATCTTGTTCTTCTGTATATATTAAATCACTTAATATTGCTGGAAAATAAACAATTAAAAACATTAAAAAACCTTCGAAATAGTTGAGATTCGAAGGTTTTTTCTTTGTTTTGCTTATTTTTTGGATTCTTCAATATAGCGAATCAACGTCTTAAATAAGTCACCTTTGTCTATTGGCTTAGCTAAATGGGCATTCATTCCTGCTTGTAAACAATTTTCAATATCTTCTTCAAACGCATCTGCGGTCATAGCAATAATAGGAATGTTTTTAGCATCTTCTCTATCTAATTTTCTTATTGCTTTAGTGGATTTGAAACCATTCATATTTGGCATTCTTAAATCCATTAAAATAGCATCATAATAATATCTAGTAGAATATTTAAATTTCTCATAAGCAATCTTGCCATCACTTGCAAGTTCGACAATCATACCTTTTTCTTCTAGCAATATTTTAGCAATTTCAGCATTAATTTCATAATCCTCTGCGACTAAAATTCGCTTATCTTTTAAAATTACCTCATCATTATAATGATTCTGATTATCAAATTGCTCTTCATTAATCGTTGTATTACCAGTTTTGATGAATTTAGAAATCTCGTGATATAAAGTAGATTTAAATAATGGCTTTTCAATAAATCCGTTAATGCCTGCTTCTTTTGCTTCCTTAGCAATATCTGAGAAGTCATAAGAAGAAATTAATAAGATTGGTATTTCGTTGCCAATTTTCTTCCTTATTCTACGGCATGTTTCAATTCCATCAATTCCGTTTAATCGATAGTCAATTAAGAACATTGAAAAAGACTCTTCAGCATTATCAATTGAATTTATTAATTCTATAGCTTTATATCCATCTTGACACCATTTAGCTTTCATTCCCATATCATTTAATGAATCGACTACAGATTTGCATAAATCCACACTATCATCCACCACTAAGACATTAAGAGTTGGCAACGAAAAAGGTTGATCTAAAGGTT
>CAJOOD010000127.1 GCA_905236085.1 uncultured Bacilli bacterium | reverse complement strand
GTTATCGAATAAGGCATTCATTAAGAAGTTCTCTATTGATTTATAGAATTTATCTCCGCATTTAACACGCATCTCATCTTCATCGAAAAAGGATTCAATAAGATATTGTTTTCCGTGATATGTTAATTCCACAACATGTGGTTTGCTTAATAAATAGAATAAATCAGAGAAGTTAAAATTATCTTCATCGAATTCAATTATCTTATAAAGCAAAGTAATGGTTCTACGTAAGACAATAAAGTTGCCCCAGAAAGGATTATATCTAATGCGTTGCTCGATAAATGATCGGCCTTTAAATAGCATCTCAAGAGCGTCATCTCCATGTCCTTCATTAATAAAGATATCCGCGAGACGATGAGCGACTTCTGGATATGGATCGAATAATTTATTAGTGTCTTTAAGTTTATCGTATAAATCTAGAATTATGGCTTTATATTTTTCATCATCTTTATCGACACCAAATCCATTATGATACATATCAGCGATTTTCATCGCCGCTTCTAAGTTACCATTTTCTTTAGCAATAGAGAAATAATGGAAGGCCTTTTTATAATCTCTAGCCCCTACTCTTCCGTAATAATAAATAAAGCCTAATCCATCCGCGGCCCATTTATCACCGTTTTCATCAGCGAGAAGATAATATTTCTCCGCTAGATCGTACTTACCTTTTTCATAATAGAAGCCACCTAGATTGACCATGCTATCGGTATCGTTTTCTGTTTCGATTAGAAATTGTAAAGCTTCAACAAATACAAATTCATCATCCTGAGTAGGATTATCATTGGAAACATATCTATTAATAATTCTTTTAGCTTCTTGTGAGGTCATAAGTGTCTCTTTTCTTAATTATTAGGATAAATTATCTATCAAATATATTCAATCTGGAATAGGCGTCATTTGGTGTTAATCTATGCAAAACTAGCATTTTTATTTAATTTTTATTATTTAAAGTCCCAGAATCCTGTTCCAGTTTCTGGATTGTATTTGCGTTTAATCTCTCCGCCTATAACCGGTCTTAATTCAATTTCTCCAGTATATAAGACAGTAATAGATTTGATATGACCAGCGCTTACTAGGTGTTTATCTCCATCTTTATAAGAGAATATTGCATGACTATGTGAATAATATTTATCATCATCTCTAATAACATTTCCTGATAGAGATATTAATTCTAGCATGCCTTCAATCACTTCAGTCTCAAAGGCTCCTTTTTCCGGGATGAATGTTTGTATTTCTGCTTTCTTGCATCCTCCAATACCGTTATATATCGCAGAATTGATTCCTTCTTTTTTACATATATCTAAGATAGAGGAAATTATCTCATCATCTCTATCTAATCTTATATAATAAGTCTCGTTATATTTTCTATAATCCATATCTCTTCTCCTTTTCAAAGTATATATTGATGGTGACTAAAACCGATTGCACAAGCAAAAATCAACAATGTCTTTTATAGTTAAAGTCTTATCGATATAGTACGTTTTAGTTGCTTCGATGTAATCTTTTAAACCTATAGGTAATGCTTTAATCATAGTTGTGTCATCCATATAACAAAATCGTAAGTGGGTTTTTAAAAATAATCAATATCTTTTCACAGACTTTCCACAAACATTCCATAGACTTTTCACAGACTTTCCAATGTGGCAATATCGATAAATATTTCGAAAAAATAACCCAGTTTTGTGGTGTTTTTCATATTAATATAGTTGTTGTGTTTCTTTGCATTAAGACTTTCGCTGCTATGAAGTTATCGAAAAATGCAAAAGTTGCGGAAAAATGAAAGAATTTGAATAGAGATTATGAGAATATTTATCTCTATATTTGTAACCTACTTTTTAATTTGAGTTATAGGTTACATATTTTTCTTATTAATTTTTCTCTATATAATAAATAACCTTTTATATCGATGTCATAATTGCTTAAATCGTATCTAGCAAGTATGTTATCAATCTTATGTTCATCTAATAATGGAATATCTATTTCTTGATATAATTTCTTGATAATAGGCTTGGATTTAACGAATTTTTCAAATATTGAGATAAAACCATCTTTGGATTTATTTAATATTTTATTATGTGAAAATAAGGACATATTTAAATCAAAATTAGGCGCTAAAGAGATAATTGCGCCACTAATTTTATCTCTTAATAATCCTAGATTTTCATTATGGCGATCAACATTATTAACTAAGACATCAAAATATATAATCTTGAGATAGGCTTTAGCTAACTCAGTATCTATATTCATAAGTGTTTTAAATACATGCTCATATGAATCATCATCTCCTGCCAAGCCGGAGATAGATTCAAAATTATAAATATCCGCGAAATTCTTTGTTTTGATATATTGTTCTTCTTTAACATATGTCGCGGTGGGAATGTTTAATAATTTTGATATATCACTTGCAATTAATTCTGAATATAATTCTTCATTGCTTTCGCTTTTATACATCCACCACTCATCATTAATAATTCTCCAGCATTTTTCATAACTTCCTAATAAAGAGAATTGAGGGGATAGTTTAGCTTCTTTAGGAAAATATAACATTTCTCCTTTAAGAGATGCTTCATTATAGATATCGCTTTCAAGGGCTACATCTTTATATTTAAGGCGAGAATTTTTGCTTCTAAACCAATAATTGTCAGTAACGCTTGTCGCATGATTCTTTAATGCGATGAGGTATTCTTCTTCTCCATGAACATTCATAATTCTTTTTAATAATCTAGCATTAGTTCGAGAAGTATCTAATATTCTTGAAGATAAAAACGCGATTAAATCATGTGTTCTTTTGATAATAAGAGGAACTAGATCATTATCAATATTAATTAAGATGCCTTTATCAAATTCAGCGACTATCTTATCGCCTGATAATACATATCCAGTTAATTCAAGAGTGGTTTTAGAAAGATGATTTAGATTTTTTTCTTTATCTAATATAGATTTGATTTCATCTTCTAATTGTTTTCGATACGCTAAATCTTTTTCTAATTTAGCTACATCATCTTGCTTGATATATTTAGATATCAATTT
>CAJOOD010000126.1 GCA_905236085.1 uncultured Bacilli bacterium | reverse complement strand
GATATATTATTAATCACTTCGTCGCTTGTTGGATAAGAGAAATTAACATTTTTAAATTCAATATCCCCTTCTAATATCACATCATCTTTAGCGGTAGGACTATCCTCTTCTCCTTTTAAATCAATGATATTTAAGAAACGATTAAATCCAGTAATCCCATCTTCATATTGTTCAACGAAATTGATAATCGTTAATAATGGAGAGGTGAATAAAGAGATAGATATGGCAAAAGCTAAATAATCTGCGACATCAAATGCGTTCGTATAAATAGCGATAATCGCCCCACCACAAATGCAGGCAACATTAAAGATATCGATGACAAAATTGGTTGAGGAATGGTAAATCCCCATCGCCTTATAAGCATATTTTCTCGACTTCTTATATTTTTGATTTTCAACATCAAATTTCTTCTCTTCAATCTCTTGATTAGTAAAGGCTTTAGTTACTCTAATTCCTGTAATCGCACTTTCAATATCAGAATTAATCGAAGCAATATCTTTTCTTGTCTCGGAGAAAGCTTTTAACTGTCTTCTTCTTGTTAATAAAGAGATAAAGAATAAGATAGGTGTACATGCAGCGATAATTAATGTGAGAATCCAGTTGATGGTGAATAGATACACTAACGCGGATAAGACAGTAATCGAAGAAATAAAAATATTCTCTGGACCATGATGGGCTAATTCGGAGACATTTTGTAAATCATTCGTCATCCTCGACATAATCGCCCCAGTCTCGTTTTCATCATAATAACTAAAAGATAATTCTTCTAATTTTTTAAAGAGTTCTCTTCGCATATCGGCTTGCATATTAACACCTAAGCCATGCCCATAATAATCGACAACAAATCGTAAAATCATGCGAATGATATATGTCGCAAGTAATGCACCTGAGAAGATAATGATGCCTTTAATATTTTCATCAGGGACAAAATTATTAAAAATCAATCTAGTAAAAATTGGGTAAAGAACCGATAAAGAAGACATGATAAAACAAGACAACATATCAAGGAAAAATAGTCCCTTATATGGCTTGTAATAAGAGATAAATCTTTTTAAAACAAGATGTTCGTTAAATTCCTTTTCCATGTTCATCATCTTATCAAATTCTTTCTATAAAGGTGAAATAAATACATGGATTTTCTAATATTCCTTATTAATAAAAGGAAGTCGATTTGCTATAATTTCTATTTGTATGAACAAGGATGCCTTAATTCTTATTCCTAGTTATGAGCCAGACACTCTATTATTTAATACCGTAAAGTCCCTTTATGATGCTGGTTTTCCTATCCTCATTGTTAATGATGGTTCGTCTAAAGAATATGACGATATCTTTAATGAAGTTAAGCCATATGCGACTTATTTAGAAAACGATAGAAACCACGGAAAAGGCTATACGCTTAAACACGGATTTTCCAAAGTTAAAGAATTATTCCCTGATGTTCGTTTTGTCATCACCGTCGATGGAGATGGGCAACATAGTATCAAAGATATTATTCGCCTATATAACGAATTAGAGGCTTCAAACGAATTAGTGTTCGGTGTTCGTCACTTCCACGATATGCCGTTTAAAAGTCGTTTTGGTAATGACTTTAGTAAGATATCTCGTTCATTATTAACTAAACAATATGTCCCTGATGATCAATGTGGATTACGTGGCTTCCCTGTTCGATATATTGATGAATTATTAAAAATTAAAGGTGATAAATACGAATACGAGATGAATCAAGTTGTAAGATTCCAACTTAAGCAATATATCATTAGAACTATCACGATTGAAACCATCTATCTTGATAATAATTCAAGAAGTCATTTCTCCCCATTTCGTGATACCTTCCGTATTCAAAGCATTATCTTCTTACATGCGATTCCCGCTTTAATTTGTCTTGGTCTATTAATCTTTTCCATGATCTTTATTTATTCAAAAGGATTAAGACCATTATCTCTTGTGAGCCTTATTTGTTATTCCGGTATCACTTTAATTTATTTAATTTTATTAGCAATTATCTATCCCACTAAACAGTTTAAAAAACGATTCACTCGTGAATTATTATATGCCTTTATTAAATTGATCTTTGTCGATTTATTATTAGAATTAACCGTAACATTATTGAAATGGCCATAT
>CAJOOD010000125.1 GCA_905236085.1 uncultured Bacilli bacterium | reverse complement strand
GAAATATCTTTGCAACGAAATTCCAAATAGCAAGCCATCTATTTGATGACGCTTATTTTTCATATCATGAGGCTCTAGAATACTATGGATTAGCTAATCAAGCTTTTGTTTCATATTTTACTTATCTAACGCATGTATATGTTGATGATGTTGATTTTGAAGATGTGATATATCATTCAAAAAAGAGTGGATATGATTTAGAAATAATTAACCGTATAAAAGAAGAAGATATTCGCGTTGTTTCTTTAGAACGCGCAATAGTGGATTCGATAGATTCTCCTTCTCTTGCGGGTGGTCTCGAAGAAATAGAATACGCTCTTAGTAATTGTCGTAAACTTAAAATAGATAAGATAGAAATGCTTCTAAAGCATTATGATAAATCATTCTTATATCAGAAAGTTGGATACTTATTTGATAAACATTTTGGTGAAGAAATACCAGAATCGTTTTATAAATTATGCTTATCTAAGATTGGCAATAAGATTAATTATTTTGAATCAAAAGTTGGCCACTCTAAATTAGTACTTAAGTGGAAATTAATGGTGCCATTAGAAAGGAGTATGCCGGATGAATTATTCTAGAAAATATATTGAAGCGTTGAACAAAGATAATAATTTCATTCAGAATACTCTCGAAAAAGTGGTTAGACTTTTTGATATTCTTAAATTTATATCCACTGAACTAGATCCATATGGGGACAAACTTGTTCTTAAAGGTGGTACCGCTATTAATTTGATGTATACCAATCTAGCGAGGTTAAGCGTCGATGTCGATTTAGATTATATTGGTTCGCTTGATAAAGAAAAAGCTAGCCAAGATAGAGATATAATCATGGACGCTTTGGATAATTATATGATTAGCGAAGACTACGAGATTTCTTCTAAATCTAGAGGAAGTATTATTTTAGCCAGTAGAACATATACATTTACTAATGCTTCTCACAATAAAGACAATATTAAAGTTGAAATCAATTTTATTGATAGAATCCACATTTGTCCGAGCGTTAGAAAACAAATTAATTACTTTGAAAAAGAAGTAATGGTGCAAGCTCTACAATTGGAAGAATTATTTGGAATGAAAATATGTGCCTTAATTGATAGAAGTAAACCAAGGGATTTATTTGATGTCAATAAATTAAAAAAGAACACGGCATTCATTAATGAAGATAAATTACGTAAGATAACAGTGTTTTATATGTCTTTGGATGGCATTTTTGATGTTAACGAACATACATTTGACTTGATTATGGCAATTAGTCAAGAAGACATAAAAAAAGAATTACTTCCTGTATTGGCTAAAAACACGAAATTTGATCTAGCTGGAACTAAAGAAGAAGTCATTAAATTCTTGAAGGATTTGCTCGTACTCACAGACAACGAAAAGAAATATCTAGAAGAATTTTCAAAGGGAAGCTTTGACCCATATCTTTTTTATTTGAACCAAATGACGCAGAAAGAGCCGCTAAACATCCAATGGCTAAGTGGAGAGTGGCAAATTTAAAGAAGTAGAGAATAGTTATGAACGAAATGATTGACAAAAAATGTTTGAGGAAATTGAAAAGAGCAAAAAAAGAAGAACAACCAGCGGAATAACATTTTGAACAATTAGTAAATAGGTGGACAAGAGTAAAAACTCTATCCACCTCTTTTTCTTTTATATTCTTCTATTTTTGCTTATTATAATTGCATGGCCAAAAATAATTACGATAACAACAAAGAAAATAAGAAATCACTTATCAAAAAGATATTAGCGGCATTTGTCGCTATAGACATTATTGTTGGAGTGGTATTTCTTATTTGCTATTTCAGAGGCTGTGGCCCATTTAATGAGAATACGTCTTCTTCAATATCATCCGCCATCGATACAACTGATTATCAAAAGGTAGATAATAACCTCAAACATATCGTGGAAGATCAAATGGAATTAGATGGTTTTGAAGATGACCCAATTCAAGCTGTAGTAGCGGTTACCTACGTACTAAGAGATGGCAATACTGGTTTTAATTTAATGATCAGCGCCATTTCGCCTTCTTATTTATACAACCTAAAAATTGAAGGCATGCAGTACAAAGAAGGTACTGATACTATAGTATCGTACCTACTTTGTAATAATGAGATTGAAGGCGCGACAAACCTTTATAGAG
>CAJOOD010000124.1 GCA_905236085.1 uncultured Bacilli bacterium | reverse complement strand
TCCTATAAATATTACAAATGCCATTATGAAGCAAATTAATGATCGTTATGAAATAATGTCAGAAATTATTGATAATTCTTTACTAAATCAAAATTCTAAAACCGTATGGAAAAGAATGATTAAGGCTAATATTAGAAGAGCAAGCTAATACATATAAATAATGGTAAGGATATTAATATATATTTATATAAATATAATTGTCTAGAATAGGCGCTAAAAAATAAAAAAAGTGTTTGCAAAATAAAAACACATGGTGTACATTATCTACGTCAAAAGCAAAGATGGAGTGATCCATCCACGCAAAACTATAGGGTCTTAACTTAAATTAAGATAGCCAGTTGCCATTATAAGAGAGTACGATTAGAAGTCTCCTGATGATGATAGCAGCTGGCTTTTATTAAATACTCATGGGACACATAATAATTTAACGCTTAATTGGAGAAGTTTTTGCTATACCAAAAGGTTTGTTATGGTCGAGAAAGTAGATTTAAAGTATGTAAAGAAAAGGAATAAAAAGAAGGCCGCTATCATCGTAAGTAGTATTACTACCGGCATTGTGGCTACTTTCATTATTATTTCATTCTTAGGCCAAAGAGTTGGTTCATTTACCATACAGCTAAGACAATCTAATGTCGACTTACACATGTCAATAAACCCCGAATTCGATGAGCAGACTACCTATATTACTGTTACAGAATTATCTTCCTTTGATTTATGGACTAATGCTTTATTACTTAACCATGATGAAATAGATAATTATCAAACAGATTATACAATCGGTTCTAAATTCGATAAGAATGGCGAAAGCATTGTTTCCACATACTATTTCAAACAGACATTCTATTTAAGAAATACTGGAACTGTTCCCGCTAGATATGACTTCATGGTCAATATATTAGAGAACAACCGGCCAAGAAATGTAACTTATGGTTATGATGACTTACTTAGAGTGAGATTATATGAAAATAGTGAAGAAGATCTCCACGAATATACGACTTACGCTAAACGCGTACGTAACGCGGATGTCATCAACTATGATGATAATGGTGATGCCATATATAATGAGACTGTCGCTGGACAACCTGGGACATCTAATTATTATGGCTTTGCCGAGATGTTTGAAAATAACGATAGAATATTAACGAGGACTATTAGGCATTTTGAGCCGGGCGATACGATTCGTTATACTTTCTTGATGTGGTTAGAAGGAAACGATCCTCAATCTGATCCTAATGGCGTTATCCCCGAAGGCGGATCATTAAAAATAGGAATACAAATTGATGGAAATGAAGATCAATAAAGGACGATTTATCTTTTTCGCTCTTTATGGTTTATTGGTCACTTCCGCGATGGGTACAATTGTTGGTACCTATGCTTGGTACCAATATAGCGCACGCGCGAGCATGATGTACCATGGAACAGCGATAAATAATCCTGATAGCCTCGCTATCGGTCTTTTTTCCAGCGTTAAATTAGAAGATGCTGCTTCATTAGAACTAATTCCGGATGAGAATGTAGAAAATCTATATTGGACAAGTAATGGAATAAGCAAGACTATCATGTCATATTTTGCTAGAGAAAATGGTTATGCTTATAATCAAATCGCGCCAACTACATCCTCAGCCTATTCTCGTGGAGATGAATTAAAACTCAGATCCGCGCCGAGTGAAGCAGAAATATTCAACCCTAACTATCTAGCTAAGAAAGAACATTATTGCTATATCCCGTTAGCTTTTAAATGTAACGGCTTAAGTGAAAATCAATTATATCTCACTGAAGCGGAATTAGAATCTGAAGGCAGTTTATATCAAGGTGTTCGTATCTATATCGATAATGGTGAAGATAAGTTTATCTTTAATCCTACCTCCCCCAATGATGGTTATACCGAAGTGGGAGGACCATTAGATATGGATAGAGATGGCTATTTAGATGTCAATAATTCCGATAAGAAAGAATACATATATGGGGAATATGATGATGTCATCTATAATGATGAATTATCTCCATATATTGAACCTCTACCTTATGAAGAAAGAACGACATTTAATGGTAGACATCTAGAAAATAGTTATGCTTGTGATACTCTTAATTCTAAATTTAAGACCGCGGATTATTTAGGACAGATTAATGTCTTATCTAATATCGGTCTAGGTTATGAATTCATTGAAGGTATATATCGCATTAATCTAACAGTCTATTTAGAGGGTTGGTCAACTTCAGTTATCGATGAGGAAATAGGAAACTATTTCTCCCTGGATATGAAGTTTATGATGGAGTCATAATATGAAGAAGTCTCGTGTTATTATTGCCTCCTTCGTAGGAATCATATCTCTTATCGGCGCTTCGATTGGTGTTACAGTGGCGTGGTATAATTCCAGCAACAATTTATTTTTAAACACTGTTAACATCACTTTCACTGGTGAAAAGGATTTATTCATCGGTCTCAATGAAGATGAAAGAAAAGAAAATCTCCAAGAAGAATTAGGATTAGGTGGTAATTTTGAACCAGTCTCATCGATGTATTCATCTTCGTGGTTAATTAATCATGAAGCACTTCCTAAATTCTGCTCATCGTATGATATCGTTTCGATTAATGATGAAAGCACCTATAGGAAGACTAGTAATGCTGAAACTGGATTCTTTCAAAAAGAAGTCTATTTATATTCTTCTGATACCTTAACTGTAACTCTAGATCCAGAAAAAACTATCTTTACTCCCGCGGAAGAGATAAATGAAAAGACCGCGAAAGCGATGGTTAATGTGAATAATGAGCTAGATTACAACAAAACTTTAAAAGGACTTAATAATTTAGTTAAAGCTTTAAGATTTTCTATATTAATTCCTGATGAAGAAAATTATCGATATTATATCATTGATCCATATAAGGAAGATGTCAC
>CAJOOD010000123.1 GCA_905236085.1 uncultured Bacilli bacterium | reverse complement strand
TTCCTTAAAATCACCACTAACATAATGTTTATCAAAGGTATAAGCTTCCACTACTGTCATCTTGTTTTGAGTTAATGTGCCAGTCTTATCAGAACAGACAACACTCACCGCTCCTAAAGTTTCTACACTAGGTAATTTTCTAACCACAGTGTTAACCTTAACCATTCTTTGAACACCAATAGATAAAACAATAGTTACTACTGCCGCCAAGCCTTCTGGAATAGCAGCAACCGCTAAAGCAATTGCGCCTAATACAGCTTCTATCCATGCATCGATAGCGGAGCCATTAGGACCGACAAAAATCCAAATAATATCAGCGATTAAAACCGCAATAACGATAATTAAAGTTAAGATTCCCAAAGATTTTGACAATTTTGCTAATACTTTTTGTAATGGAGTTTGTTCATCTTCTTCACTATCTAAAGCGGTAGCAATCTTACCTATTTCCGTATTCATTCCAGTATTAGTGGCAATACCTTTACCTCTACCATATGCGACTGGAGTAGACATATATGCCATATTAACTCTATCAGCAATTCCTACCGCATTAGTAAATGTATAATTAGCGTCTTTTTCTACTGGTACAGATTCTCCGGTTAAGGAAGATTCATTTGCTTTTAAATTAACGGCCTCTACAAGACGCAAATCCGCGCCTATAGTATCTCCTTCTTCTAATATGACAATATCTCCAATAACTAATTCAGAAGATTTAATCTTAATTCTTTTACCATCACGTAGAACAGTAGATTCAGGAGAAGATAGATTTTTAAGAGCCTCTAATGATGTCTGGGCTTTAACTTCTTGGATAGTGCCTATAACACTATTTAATATGACAACCGCCAAGATGATTATAATATCAGGCCAATCGCCTATATCTAGTGCATCTCCTCCAGCAGCTATGATATTATGAGCGTTAATGGTTTTGTATATAGAAACACCTAATGTAATAGCTACCGCGGCGAACAAAACAAAGATCATTGGGTTGTTCATTTGCTCAAAAAATATGCGAATCCAATGTTTTTTCTTCTTTTCTTGCAATTTATTAGGGCCGTATTTTTCTAAACGTATTTTAGCTTCTTCTTCGCTTAAACCTTTATCAATATCCGTAGATAAAGCTTCCGCTGTTTGATTAACAGTTAATGACTCATAGGCGATTTTACTATCTTTATTATTAATATCAACCATATAGGTTCCTCCTTTAGAAAGATATATGGTTTTGCTGATAAACTCGTATAAGGCCGGGATATGATATCCGTGCTGACGGTATCTTACACTTCGCTACTTCCCACGGAATTAATTATATTGCTTTTAAATTATTTAAAAAAGTATAAATTTCTTTAGAAAATAAAAAACCATCTTAGATGGTAATAATCTTTATATGGTTAGTGGCGGACTGCTACTTCGCCACTAACCATATGGTGGGAGAAAACTTTGATAGTAACAATCAACAAATACTTATGCCTGAATAAGTAAGTTAGTTTTAACTAACTATTGATATTATAAATGAATTACATATGGTGTCAATAAAAAAGTTAGATTAAACTAACTATTTGATTATTTCTTGCTTTATCATATAATAATTAAAAAGGTAACAAGATTATGAATTTATACGAATCAAGTGAAGATTATTTAGAAACGATATTAATGATTAAGGAAGAAAAAGGATTTGTCCGTTCTATTGATATCGCTGAGCATTTAAATTTTTCTAAACCATCTGTTTCTGTCGCTATGAAGAAGCTTCATGAAGCTGGATATATCACAATAGCTAAAAATGGACATATCGACTTAACCAAATCAGGTTTAGAAGTAGCCAATAAAATTTATGATAGACACAAAGTATTAACTAACTTATTCGTGGAATTAGGCGTTCCTTATGAAATTGCTGAAAAAGATGCTTGCCGTATCGAACACGATTTAAGTGAAGAAACATATCAAGCAATCAAAAATAAATTTTCTAAATAATTGGTATCAAAAATAAATAAAGCTCCAGATGCAAACCCCTGGAGCTTTTTTATTAATTTTTGGGAATCAAATTATTGATTCTTAAAGGCTTTTAAGCCAAGATATTGAGCTTCTTCACCAAGTTCTTCTTCAATTCTAAGTAATTGATTGTATTTTGCCATACGGTCAGTTCTAGAAGCAGAACCGGTCTTGATTTGGCCAGCGTTTACTGCAACGGCTAAGTCAGCGATAGTTGTATCTTCGGTTTCGCCACTACGATGAGAAACCATGGTAGTATAAGCATTAGTTTGTGCTAAACGAATAGCATCTAATGTTTCAGTTAAAGTACCGATTTGGTTAACTTTAATTAATACAGAATTAGCGACATCATTGTCGATACCTTTTCTAATAAAGGCTGGATTTGTAACAAATAAATCGTCACCAACTAATTGAATCTTACCACCTAATTCTTTGGTTAATAAGGCCCAACCTTCCCAGTCAGATTCCGCTAAGCCATCTTCGATGGTGATAATTGCTGGGTGATCTTTAACTAATTTTTCTAAATAAGCGATAAAGCCTTTGGAATCAAATGAGCCTTCGCCAGATTTAGATAAGGTATAAGTTCCATTATCATAGAATTCAGATGAAGCGACATCCATACCTAAGAAGATTTGTTTGCCAACTTCATAACCAGCATTCTTAATAGCTTCTTCAATTAATTCTAATGGTTCTTCATTACCATGCTTGCAAGAAGGAGCAAATCCGCCTTCATCACCGACGCCGGTTTCGTAACCTTTTCCTTTTACGACTTTCTTTAATGCGTGGAATACTTCAACACCCGCTCTTAAGGCTTCATGGAATGTATCAAATCCTGCTGGGATGATAAAGAATTCTTGGAAGTCAACTGTAGATTCAGCATGAGCGCCACCATTGATAACGTTCATACATGGGGTTGGTAATACTTTTGCATTAGCGCCACCGATATAACGATATAATGGTAAACCTAATGATTGAGCGGCAGCTCTAGCAACTGCTAATGATACGCCTAATGTTGCGTTAGCGCCTAAATTCTTTTTAAATGGGGTTCCATCTAAGGCTAATAAGACGGAGTCTAATTTATTTTGATTGGTAGCTTCAAGACCTAAAACTTTTGGAGCGATAACTTCGTTAACGTTCTTAACAGCTTTTAAGACACCTTTGCCTAAATATCTTGATTTATCACCATCTCTTAATTCAAGGGCTTCGCTTTCACCAGTAGAAGCACCAGATGGGACGATTGCGGAAGCTTTAGTGCCATCATCTAAACGGACTTCAACTTCGACTGTTGGATTACCACGAGAGTCTAATACTTCGCGGCCGTGGACATATGTAATTTTTGCCATTTTAAAATCTCCTTTTATTTATGACCGATTTAATTCTATCAATTTTTTATGCAATCGTTAATTGTTTTTATAAAAACAAGTATATTTTTTATTAATCTAGCAAAAAGATAGAAAAATAATGTGCATCTACTGCACACTATTATCCTTTTTCTCTTCTTCATTAGGAGATTCTTGATTATTCTCCTCTATATTAGTCTTTGAGGCTTCTTCTTTTTTCTTATCTTCTTCCTCGGCTTCTTTAACGCTTTCGATAAATCCAGGGATTGGATGATAATAATGATAGACAGCTTGGAAGATCCAAACCGCGCTTAAATAAAAGAATAAGCAAGAAATAAATAGTCTAAATATTTGTCCTTCAACTTGAGTAGGACCAATGATAAACATATAGATATCAAAGCCAATAATTGCTAAAGCACTTGGGATAGTAAGAGATTTATCTAATAAAGAATTCTTTTTTCTTCTTCTAGGTGAGAATAATGTCCAAAAGAAATCAATCAGCAACCAAGCAGAAGCAAATAT
>CAJOOD010000122.1 GCA_905236085.1 uncultured Bacilli bacterium | reverse complement strand
TGATGTTTATTGAATAAGAGAAAGAGTCTTATTTTTTAAAGAAACTAGTTTCAATTTTTAAAACTGGAATTTAGTTTTTCATTTCATATTTACTATGTTAGAATAACAACATGAAAAAAGAAAAAGCCATCGTTAACGCTAGAACAATTAATAATATGCGTTGTATTGTTGGATTGATTCTATCTTCAATAGTTATTGTTTTGACTATCGTATCTTTAACTTTGAATATTATTAATTTTTACAATGAAGGTACTCCAGAAGCAGGAATTGGAACATTGAGGATGTATACCACCCTATCTAATATTCTTGCTACTTTAGCCGCGGCAACATGTCTTCCCTTTCAAATCGATGGTTTAAGAAAAAATAGATACAAACTACCAAAATGGGTTGTTGAAGTCATGTATATCGGCGCGGTTGGTACGTTTGTTACCCTAGTTATGGTTCTTACTATTGTTGCTCCAACAACTAGCTATTCATATGCTTTATTGGAAAATTCCAATATATTCATGCACACCTTAAATCCTATTTTTATTACTTTGTTATTTATTGTGGCAATGTCTAATGTAAAAATTAAATTTTCGCATACATTTATCGCTATTATTCCAACTTTTATATATGCTTTGTTATATTTCATTTTAGCGGTCATTACTGATGTTTGGAGAGATCATTACCACATCCAAGATATTATGCCTTGGCCTATCGCTTTCATTATATTAATGGCAGTTGCTTTTCTTATCGCTTTGCTATTAAGGTTTTTACATAATAATATGAGTAAGTACATTAATAAATATATCGAAAAATATTATAAAGAGTCTCCTGATTTTGCTTTTGAAAACATTACCGCTGCAATTGCTAAATTAGCAAAAGATGATTCCGCTTTTTATTCAGATGGTGATGATGTTACTATTCCAGTTGATATCATTAAAATGCTATCGGAGCGTTATAATACTTCTACTTTGCCTCTTGATATTCAATATGATATATATCTAGAAAACTTTTTGATTGGTATTCATCAAAGAAATAAAATTGATAATTAAAATATTTTGAATTTAAATAATTTAAGGGATTTTTGCATGGTTTTTGCTATGAAATATTATTGTATAAAGGTCACACTACTTCTTTTAAATGTTTTATATATGGCAATAATTCCATATAAAGCAAAGACCACACCAAAGATAATGAAAGTGAGACTTGTTAAAGCAATTGAGACAAAAACGAATATAGAAGCGACAAGATAAATAATTCCTTCAACTAATTTGAAAATATAATTACTTTCATGTTTTTTCTGTTCATTGGCTCTTAATATTACTATCACACCATAGAATAAAGCAAACGAACCCATAATAATCTTTAAATATAGATCTGGCATTGCAAATATTATTAAAGTGAATAATCCTAAATCAAGAAATAATATTCCACGATATAAGATAGTCTTTCCACCTACCATAAGTCTTGCCATTGTGAAATAATAAATCAAATTCTTAATCGCATGAAATAGAATAAATATGGAAACAGCTAGAGAGATGGTAATTTTACCAACAGAAATTCCTTCCAAAACTGGGTTAATGAATACTATAATCGCGGCAAGAATAAGGAAAAAACCACGGATAAATGTTGATATTCTACCAGATATTGACATTTATTTATCCCTCCTTTTCTTTCTTCTAATCGATAATCCTACGAATGGATTCTTAGATTCAATTATATTGCTCACCACCATTTGTTTATGGTTAATAGCTCCAGTGATAAATTTGCCTAGGAATGTATCTTTTTTATTTTCTTCATTAGCGTCAAGATAAGCATTTACATAGGTTTCTACACTAAAAGGAGGTATCTCTTTTTTAGATAGTTCTTCACCAAAGGCTTTCCAATCTTCGCTAGCATCTAATTGTCTTTTTTCTAATATATTAATGATTCTTTCTTTATAAGGTTCAATAGCTTCAAAATCATAATGCTCTTTTTCAAAATTCTCTCCATTTAATCCTCTTAAATATTTCATCGCATATATCATTTGTGTGAAAGCATGTAAATAATCGGATGGATTATCTTTAATTATTTCTTCATAATTACCCCAAGCAGGTAAATAAGCATAGCGCATAAATGAATAATCAGGGAGATGCCCCGCTCTTCCATGCCCTAAATTCATTGTTGCGTATTCATCTGATTGATATAAAGAGCAGGTATATATACCGTTTTCTATATCATCTGGTTTAGTTGCGCTATTTCTAAAATTAATTAAGCGTCTTTTAAATTCACCATTTTCATCTTTTATTATTTCATAGAAATGACTGGTGGTATTGTTAATAACAAATGATGGTGTGCCAGCAAAATATCGATGAGCCCAAGTATCCGCTAAAACATGCATAGCAATTCCAACAGTTTGTAGGGTATTATTCTTAGCTAAATCTACGGTTTTTACCAGCAAATCCCCATTGGTATTGCAAATTAAACGATATTTAGCTTTATATAATTTGCCGCCTCTTGATTGGCTATATAAGTCATATGGTAAGAAATGGAACGAGGACCAAATACGAGTTATTTCTTGAACACCAAAGGCATCCTTTTTTAAATCCATCATTTCTAATTGCAGTTGAGTCGTGGCGGCTAAAGGGGTGGCTTTAATACGTTTGAGAAATGTTTTAGATAAACAATCAACAAATTGAGCACTATAAGCGATATCTAAACATTCTTGATGGTTATAGCCTGCTAAATAAGCCGCACAATATGTAGCGTAATAATGGAAATCTAATTGCATAAAGTATTAGCCTCCATCTTTTTTAATTTTTTTAATCTAATAGCAGAAATAATGATTTCGCACAGTACAAACAAAACACTTCCATCAACTATAGAAACAATGATCACATCGATTAATAAACCAACATCGAATTCAATAACTAAACCTAATATAATAAGAAAGAAAGTCACAAGATAAATGGTTGCAAGAATAAAAGCCACGACAAGATATAATACCCCATTCTTTTCCCCTCTAGCGGCTTTTCTAACACTTATTCCAATATAAATTGAAATAGCGATCTGTACAGCCCAAACTATTAAAGTCAAAGTCAAAAACATTTTGTCAAAAATACTACCAGAAGATAATGTGGTAAAAAAAGTACTAGCATCATTTTCTCCTCCTATGAGGACTAATAAGTTTTTAATAACACTCCAAGCCGCTAAAAAGATAAGGGCTAGTCCACTTATAGACATTGTGCTTTCTAGTTTTCTAATTTTTGACTTCATAAATATAATTATGAGACTAATTTTTAAAATTTAGAATTATTTTTAAAAAAGATGTTTTCTAAATATTTTTATAAAAGTTGCTTTTTTGTTTTGGATCAATTGAGCGAATTTATTGTATTTTTAATCAAAATGAATGCAAATCACTGGTATTTTAATTATTTTTACAAATATTATATCTTTGTATTTTTATCCCTTATAACTTTATACTTTATAAAGTATTTACTTATCAAAATATTTGACTATTAATTTGATTTGATTATTATATTATGAGAAATAGGAAGGAATCATCATGAAGGAAAATAGTAAAAATATTATTAGAAATTTATTATCTATGTTTTCTATACCACACACTTTAAAGAGATTTAATATTTCTAAAAGTGATTTTAAAAAGATTCAAGAAAATCTTTCTCATAATTTAGCGTTCCTATCTTTACTAACATCTATTGCTTGCACCATTATTGGCATCATGAGCTTAATATTTATGTTTTCCAATGTTTGGAATCCGAGCACTAACAGTGTTTTTACTTATATCGCCATCAGTTTAATTATTTTTGGCTCTATAACCTCTTTTATCATTTTATTTATAGGATTATTCACTAAAAAGACTTATAGCCATCGTTTAGTTACTATTGGTGATTTAATATTGCACATTGTTGTTATAGCTTCATGCCTATTATTCTTCATGGCAGATTTATATAGCGGCGCTTTATCTGCTACAGAAGCTATCACTCCATCGATTACTTTGGGTTTTCTTTTACTATTATGCCAACCTGGCTCATATGTTGTCGCTTTTATTTTTAATGTAGTTTATTTTTTGTCTTTAATAGGAATGTCTATTTTTGGTCTCCTTGCTTATGATATGAAGGCTTTAGACCAATATATTTTAATTTCTGTTTTAATATTTATTTTTTCCTATATTATTTATTCCTTGTATAACTATATTGAAGTACAAAGATTCTATGTTGAAAACTATAATTCTGAATTGTTATTTTCTTCAACACATGACTCTCTTACTAAAGTAAGAAATAGAGCAGGATTAAAATTATATGTCGAAGACCATGAACAAAAATGGAAGATGAATAATCATAATGTTTTATTAATCATGCTCGATATCGATGATTTTAAAATGTATAACGATACCTTTGGTCACCTTAACGGCGATGATGTTTTATATCGAATAGCGCAGACAATTGATTCATTGAAAGTTGAGCAACATGCTCACCTATTTAGATATGGTGGCGAAGAATTTCTAATCACTGTTCGTGATGTAAATGAAGATGAAGCATTAAGATTAATGGAATTTATTAGAAAATCCGTTGAAGATTTGCATATAAAAGCTCCGCAAGGTTCTTTACATGAATATGTTACTATATCCTTAGGTGGCTCATTAGTTACCGCCGATGAGGATTATAATTTTCATGATCATGTGGAGATTGCTGATGAAGCACTATATGATGCGAAAAAAGGCACTAAAAACAAGAGCGTTCTTCGTATAACTAAAAAATAGCATAAAAAAAGCAATCGTTGAATTGCTTTTTTATAGGTAACTTTTTAATTAATTATATTAATTATCTTTTAATAATAAGCAAGCAGCACCGATAATACCAGATTGATAGCCTAATTCTGCGATTTTAATAACAGCCTTTTTACTATTTGGGAAGCCATAATTTTGTTCTTCGCAAATAGCCACCAATCTATCGATTAATGATTGCCCTTCATTAGCGATTCCACCACTTAATACAAAGCAATCAGGTCTAAATATATTAGAGAAGTCCATAATACCTGTAGCTAAGTAGTGGCAATATTGATCAATTACTTCTTCAGCAAATTTATCACCTTTTCTTAAGGCATTAAAGGCAGTTCTTCCAGATATTCTACCTGCTTCTTTTGCTTCTTCGGCAATTAAAGATTCAGGATGTAATTCAATTACTCTTTTGGTTTGTCTAATTAAAGCTGTCGCTGAGGCATAGGCTTCTAAACATCCTTTTCTTCCACAAGAACATTGTTCTCCATCATATACGATAACACTGTGGCCCATTTCTGCACCGGTGCCATCACTACCTTCAAATATTTTCCCATCAATGATTACTCCACCACCAACACCTGTTCCTAAAGTAATCATAATGACATTTTTATATTTCTTTCCAGCGCCAAAACAAGCTTCACCATAGGCTGCGGCATTAGCGTCATTAGTGATTTTAACCGGCATATCAAAGGCTTCCGCAATCATTTTTCTAAGTGGTAGATTATACCATTTTAAATTGTTTGAGGCGATAACCACCCCATTAACTGCATCAATTGTTCCAGGAACACCAATACCAATTCCTGCTATTTTTTCATCAAAAGAGTGGGTTTTTAAATAGTTTTTTATTTCTTTGGTTAAATCTTGAATGGTTTCTTCTTGCTTTTTTTCTTTATCAACTGGCATGACAAATGATTCATAAGTCTTGCCTTCATCATTTACAGCTGCACCTTTAATGGATGTGCCACCAATATCAATTCCTAATACTAGCATATGTTATACCTCTAGAATTATTATACATTTTCTTTTTCTTATATTTTACTTATTTTTTAAAAACCATATTTTTCCTTATAAAAAAAATAGAGCCGTTAATGACGGCTCTAAAATATAGATAACAATATGCGAGTTTTATTTATCAGAAGGTTCTAATTTTTCGACATGAATTTCTTCGTTGCTGTCTGGTTCTTTTACTTGTGCTTCTGAAACATTAATTTTATTAAGACGAGCAGCACGACGAGATTGTTTTTCCATATTTCTATCATTCGTGGTCGCAAAGATGCACAAGACTAAAACAGCAAGAACAACACCAACAGCTAACCAAATAAGACCCCAATTTAAAAAGCCTAATTTTGACCAGCCGATTAGGTCTTGATTTCCATTATATAACGGGAAATCACTAACTTTTACGTTAGCAAATTCAACGATTAATCCTAAGATGATTTGTACTAATCCTCCTGTTACCATAATAAGAGAGAGGATATACCATACATATTCTTTAGGAGATAGTTTAAATTTCTTTTTATTCATGTCTCTACCTCTTACACATGTTGTGCAATATTATTAAATAACTAATTAGTTATTATCTCCACCATTATTGGCGTTTTCTCTAGCTTGTTTAGCTAATTCGACCATTTCATCGAATACTGGACGATAAGCGGATTTCCAAGCTTCTTCAGCACTTCTTAAATAAGCATCAGTGCCTTCTCTAGCTTCTTGGAATAATAATTGGAAGCTCTTATTGTCTCTTCTTTCTCTACGGCCTTCCACCATTTCCACTAATTGGATGGTTTGATCTAACATATCTAATGATTTGTTATCAATTAAATGTGTGTGTGCTCTGGAGAATCTTAAATATCCAGCATATTTATTGATTTCATTTTGAACGATGAAATTAGATTGTGGAGTTGGTTGTCCTTTAGATTCATTCATTAATTTGTTGAATTCTAAGAAGGATTTTTCTAAATCAGCAAGAACAACTTTATTTAAAGCAGCGCGATATAAGGCTTCATCGGTAACTACTAATTTAGTAATTATTTCTTCTGATTCGTTATGTTGTCTTGCATAGTTGATATATGACAAGATGACATCTCTTAAAGTTTCTTCAATACCTACAACGTATTCATAGATTTTAAGATGTTGGGTGTGGTCCACTCTAATTTGATCACCACTGACGACTAATACTGTTGAATCAGCGCCATAAATTTCATCGATAAATTCTTTTAATTTGGTGGCGATTTCTTTTCCCTTATCGCCATTGTTATCCAAGAAATTCTTTAAGGCGGAATTATCTCTTAATCCTTCTTCGATTGCGAGTTTACGAGCATTGTAAACTGTAGTTGGGTGTTCACGATTAAATGTGAATTCTAATGTGTCTCTAACGTTTAATAAGACGTTATAGAGATTTGCGATGTATCGGCTTGTGTTATTCATTATTACTCTCCTTTCCGAGTACATACTTCTCAATTTTATAGACGCGTGATATTTCATGTTTGGCATATTTCTTCACGCTCGGATAGCTATGTGCCATAACAAACGAATTATCATGAAATTCATTAAACATGGAAATGTCGTTTCCACTATCACCAATGACATATATATTATCATGGTTGGTGTTGGTAAGATTAGCATATTTTTTAATAGCGTTTGCCTTATCACAACCAACTGGTGTTAGTTCAATGACTTGTCCAGCCCATGATGCTTCTATATCATCTTTGAAGCGTTCACGAACGGATTTATTAATCTCTTTGTTCATCTTTTCTTGCTTAGATCTAAGACCAAAGAAAATCTTAGCTCCATATATATTACCACCATTTAATTCATCTTCAAATACATTATTTGAAAGTTCTATTGGTTGCCTAGAAACTCCAAAGGCTACCTTATACCAGAATTGATACATTGCTTTAAGGAATCTACCAAATGGAAACAAGGCATGGACAATCATTTCATATTTTTCAGTAGTTAATAATATCGCCAAAGGTTTAAAAGTCATAATAGTATCATCTATAACTGTTTTCATGACTTTATTTTGCACAGAAGTTTTTTCAACAATTTCGTTATTAATTTTAATTACCGCGCCAGTACAAGCTAGATAATCTACTTCTCTACCAATTTCTTTAACGACTCTTTCCACAAATTCAGCGGCTCTAGATGTAACGAGGACTACTTTATTTCCTAAATCAATAAAACGCTGCAAAAACTCGACGTTTTTCTTAGAAACCAATCTTTTGCGGCTTTTTGGATAGAACAATGTTCCATCTAAGTCAATTGCTAAAACTTTGTTCATATAGGAAAATTATACACATTTATTTAAAAAATAAAAGTCAACTTTATTCTATGGACTTCAAGGATTCCACCATTTTGACAGATTTTAATTTATGGGTTAAGAAGATATTAACCACAAAGGCAGTTAAGAATGAAATTAAGAAAGAAATGATATATGTCGCTAGAAATACGGTATATAAGAAATCCACTACTGGAGTTTGATTAACAAATAATACTAATATTTCTAATGGCTTCCCTACTAATAGGCCAAAGGCAATACCTAGCATAGTTAAAAACATTATTTCTAAAATTAGAGAATAGGCTATCTCTAGTTTGGAAAAACCAAGAACTTTTAAAGTCGCGATATCTCTAATCTTTTCTTTAAAATTTAATAAAGCGAGGTTATATAAGACCACTACCGCTAAAGCGATGGCAAATACCTTAACCGCTAGAGTCATTAAAGAAATAGAAGACATATAAGAGGCTACCATTTCTTTGGTTTCTTGATTAGTTCTCGCAGAAGATACTCCACCAATTTTTGATATTTCATCTTTAACGATAGTAATGTCGTAGCCATCACTAATGTTCACCCATGCTGCATTTTTATATTCTGCTAAATCCGGAAAATCTTTGACATTTAAATATATGTTATGTTGATAAAAAGCATCCATAATAAAACCAATGGTGATATTGTAGGTATTTCCTAATAAGGTAAATTTAACATCATCACCTATTGATAAGCCAAATTCTCTAGCTTTTTTAGAAGATATGCCTGCCATATTGTCAGGAAAATATTTACCATCACCCATGAAATTCTTTGAATTATCATCTATTACCATAATAGTTGTGGCATAGGTACTTTTATCGGTATAGACATTAACTGGTAATATCGCTAGTTCTTCAACACTATTAACACCATCAACAAGACTAATTTCATCTTTCATAGAGGATGTTGAAGAATAATAGCACATTACATCACTAGAAAAGAAATTATTGATATCCTTATCAACACCATAATTTAAAGTATCATCTATTCCAAAACCACACACTAATAAGCCAGTGCAGCCCATAACTCCCACGATTACCATTAAAGATTTAATTAGATTAACTCTAATATTTCTAAAAGCCATTTTTACTGATACCATGAATGGCTTTCTAGTTTTGGAAATACTCTTGGTATGCTTCTTAAAATTTTTCGCGGCTTTAGGTCGCATAGATTGACTTGGATTTAATCTAACTTCTCCAAAGACAATGGCTAATGTAACAATAGAAGAAATCGCTAATAAAACTAAAGTTACCAGCAATGCCTCTGGTAAGGCAAGAGTATAAGTCATACGAGGCAAAGAATATAATATGGCGTATTTTTGATCCATGATAAAAGGTAAAATAAATGGGCCTAAAATAATTCCCGCTAAAATGCCAATTAAGACAATAGTTGCGTCTAATAAAATATAATGGAAAATTACTCTACCTTTAGAAATACCTAAGGCTTTCATCGTTCCTATTTGCGTTCGATCTTTTATTATCAATTGTGATAAAGTTGTTAGAACCACTAAGATAGCGACAATAAAGAAAATCATTGGAAAAATATATGATAATTGCTGAGCCTGAATGATATCGCTTTGTATGGTTACATTGCTGGTTAGGTTATTAATATCCACACAAATAATTAAATTTGAGTTGGGTTTTGCAGCGAAATAGTTATTAATTCTATTTTTTGCTGTATCTACACTTACTCCCTTTCCGAGTTTAGAAACATATTGATTTACACTAAATTGATTAAAGACCATATCTTTAGCCATGTTAAGTAAATCAAGGTCTCTAATAAAAGAAATCCATTCATAATTCTCATCAGCGGAATCAACTGCTTCAGGAGTAATAAAATTCTCATTAAATTGCTGAGTAAAGAAATCAACAAATAGATTTCTAGACATTAAAAATGATGTATTATTCATTAATGATGACTGAACATTTTCTCCTCCCATCATCGTTCCAGTAATTTCGAATTCTCCGTGAAGGTAGGCATTATCAAATATATTTATTCCATCATCTTTTAAACAGGTATTAAATAAATCCATAAATGTCTTCTTACCAGCATTTGGAAGAGTAATCAATGTTGATTTATTGAAAGCATTGCGATAGGTAGAGAAAGCAAAATCAACAGGCACAGTGTCATATTCTCCATTTTTATCATGCCAAGATATGGTAGAATTTGTTGCGCTTTCTGCCTCTAATAGTCTTTGATCAATAATAAAATAATTTTCTTCATCATTGTTATCAGTTAAATATGCTTTATTTATTGCAGGCAATTCTTTACTCAATAATGCCGTAGCGGAATATGAATTTAATGTCGCGGATAAAGAGAATCTTTCTTCGGTAATCGCGCCCTCGCCAAGTAAATCATTTATTTTTGTTAAATCTTGTTTATCGTATTTAGAAACAGTAGTCCATAAATCTGCGATATTGGCCCCTTCATATAAGGCGTTAACTCTATTTGATAAGGATAAAGCGTTAGATGTCAATCCGACATATAATGTTGTAGCGATGCCAGTTATCAAAATAACCGCGAGAAATTGCATCGGTGATCTTAATAATGTTCTTCTAACTAACGCAAATAATATGGAAAATAAGGATTTTTTTCTTCTTTTTACCATGTTATGCCTTCCGGATTTTTAGGTCTTTTGTTAATTTTATCGCTGATAATTTTGCCATCTGCGAGTTGAATAACTCTATCACCAACATCAGCGATTTTTGAATTATGAGTAACAATAATAACGGTTTTATTATATTTTTTGGATACATCCATCAATAATTTAATAATCATTCCACCAGTTTTAGAATCTAGAGCACCTGTTGGTTCATCACATAATAACAATGTTGGATTCTTAACAATAGCTCTAGCAATAGCCACTCTTTGTTGTTGACCACCTGATAATTGAGATGGAAAATCATTTTCTCTTCCTTCTAAGCCTACTAGTTTTAAAATTTCCGCACTAGAGAAAGGATCTTTAGCCACCGATTCCGCTATTTGGACATTTTCTAAAGCAGTTAAATTAGGCATGAGATTATAGAATTGAAATACAAAACCTATTTCACTACGTCTAAATTTGCCTAAATCTTTATCATTTAATTTTGTGGCTTCGATATCATTTAATTTAAATGAACCAGATGTCGCATAATCCATTCCACCAAGTATATTAAGCATGGTGGATTTACCAGCTCCTGAGGCACCTAAAATAACCACAAATTGTCCCTTAGGAATAGAAAAGGATACATCATCCAAGGCTTTGACTTGAACATCTCCATCTTTACCATAGATTTTAAATATATGTTTTAAAATAACTTCGTCTGCCATAAATATATACTATATTATAGGAAAATAATTTTTAAAAAAGAATAAAAAAGGCGAGAAAATCTCGCCTTAAATTGATGATTTATGATTTTATTTGATTGGGTTCTCCGCTTCAATGACACCATAACCAGCATCATTTCTTACATAGACAACAGCGATTCTATCGCTTTCCTTATCTAAATACATGAAGAAATTGTGGCCTAAAGCATTCATTCTAGTAATAGCTTCATCAATTGTCATAGCTTCAAGATAATATGATTTAGCTCTTACGATGATGTCTTTTTCTTTTGGCTCTTTTTCAGCTTCAAAATTTTCAAATGCAATTGCTCTACCTAGAGATGTTCTAGAATTAGAGCGATCTAATCTTGTTTTTAGTTTTCTCATTTGGCCTTGTAGTTTATCAATGGATAAATCAACAGCGGCATACAAATCTTCGTGTTCGACCTCACTTCTTAAGGTCATTTGTGGAATGAAGATAGTAATTTCCACCTTGGCGGTTTTCTTCTTTGCGCTGCAAACCACGCGGCAATTAATAGCTTCGTCGTCTTCAAAGTATTTGTCCATACGCGAAAGCTTTTTGGTGATTTGAGCTTGCATAGCATCAGTAACCGTTAACTGTTTTCCGATAATCTGGTACTTCATAATATGTTGCTCCTTTCATTTGTTAATACTTATGAAATGGTTCTCTACTTATATTATAATCACTTTGTGATGTCTTGACATAAAAAAATAAAAAAAGTAT
>CAJOOD010000121.1 GCA_905236085.1 uncultured Bacilli bacterium | reverse complement strand
CATCATGAGTTAACTTGCTGCCCTCAATATGATTTGAATTGTAAGTCAACTCAATTTGCAGTTTGTGATATATTCCACCTTTGGTTGAGTGTTCTTTTTCTCTCGAGAGAACATCTAATAATGATGGCATTTTGTTTGAGTGTCTAATCTGTCTTTTTGGTTTTGTTATGTCTTCAGGAATCATCCATGTTTTCCCTTTTAAATATGCACCAACAACTCTACCAGAAGCGCAATAATTGCGCACACTTCTTTCAGAAACTCCCCAAATTTTACTAATCTCAATACTCGTTAAATACTTCATGACATTATTATATCATTTATCGGCAATTTATAAAGCAAAAAGATGAATAGAAAATCAATTATTATTTTGCCGATAAACGTGTTTATTTGTTTTTATGTTTACGATGATTCTTTGCCAATAGCATCTGCTTAAGCACCAGCACAGCTAATACCATGAAGAGATAAGGCAACTTCTTCGTCATCAAAGTCTTCTGGGAAATCTAGATTGAATTCTCTAAAGTGCTTCTTAAGAAGTTATAATGCTTCTTCACCGGTTTCTAGATATTCTCTGACTCGATTAAATGCCCTATCTTTGGTAACTTTTTTAAATGCGTTTCTTTTAAGTCCGTGTTGTGACAATTACTGCTATATAATTTCAGGAGGTATTTCTTATTATTTTACCTTCTAAAATACCTAAATGATGATGCTTATTAATTAATCAACTCTTTATTCTACGGAATTAGTTTGAAGTGGTCTTGGTTAATTCTTATTGCTAAATAAAACAAAATAAAATTAAAAAAGGAGCAAAAGCCCCTTAAAATAATAGTAATTAGAAATAATTAGATTATAAATCGCCTAAATAAGTGCCACATTCCCTGCAATAAATTCTAGAGCTCCAAGATGCGGAGACAATTTACGGTTCTGTTTTCTTATTGCATGTTGGGCAGAATCTTTCAGTGGTTGAAGAACAACCGCCACCATTGACCGCTTCTAATTGTTCATCAGTTAATTCGACACCTTCTCCTTTAGCGAGATTGATTAATTTTTCTTGAGATTTGCACGCTCTAACTTTAGCGATTTGTTCTTTACTTAAACCTTTTAATAATTCTTCTTTCATTGTTATTTTCCTTCTCTTTGGTTTTAATTTATCACATTAATTGCCACAAAAGTGCCACAAAGTCGTTAACTTTGAAATCACTCACCGTGAGGGATTTTTCTCCATTTGATATTAGGAGAAAATAAAGCACATACATCTAATGGGGTTTGTAATAAATAAAATAATGGGAAAATAATAAAGCCTAATATAAGTGGTATTTTAGGTTGATTTTTGTATTTTCCCCTTGAACCAATAAGAATAAGAATAGCGATAAAATAGCAGGAAAGATGAAAATAAATAAGCGATCTAAGTAATTCAAATAAAGCACCTATATGTGAAGAGATAAATAAATTATAAAACCAGCTTGCATCATTATTCCAATATAGGAAAGTTTCCTCTAATGGGATAGAAAATAAAGGCGATAAAAGTAGGAGAATATTTTGCGCTAGAAATAAGAAAAATATAGTTAATACGATAAAAGAGTGGAATGTTAATGTTGCATATAAAGACATTTTATTTTTCTTATCTTTAGCAAATAAGGCTTTAAAAAATTTAGGAACAAACCTACGGCTCATGATAATTTGGCCTTTAGCCCATCTTAAGCGCTGGAACCACATTATTTTAATTTTACGTGGCTGTTCATCATAAAAAATAGCCTCATCACAATAACGAATATTTTCCCCTTTTAATATCATTTCTCCTGAAAATTCAATATCTTCGGTAATGGATGTATAATTCCATCCGTTTTCTAGGAGTCTAGATGGAATGAGAAATCCACACCCAGAAACACGACACGAGACGCCAAAATTAGCTCTACCAGCATAGACTAAAGTACATTGTGCTGCGAAATAATAAGAGTAAACTGCCGGTAAGGCTCCATCTTTGATATTTAAAGCATGACGGAATGTGGCAATAGGATCATGCTTGCCATAATATAGAAAGGCATCATTAATCTTGTCAAAATAATCTTTTTTAACAACATTATCGGCGTTTAAGACAATAAAGCCATCGTAATTTTTGACATCTATTTGTTTAAAAGCATAATGATAAGCGGCACCTAGTGTTTGAGATGAGGGTGATAAATCATTATAAACAATAACTCTAGCCCCCATTGATCTAGCCATATCCGCGGTATTATCTTGGCAATTGTGAGCGATGATTATAATGTCTAATTTATCTTGAGGATAATCAGCATCTCTAATACTATTTATCAAACGAGGAATAACTTTTTCTTCATCTTTTGCGGAAATTAAAACGGCATAATGGCATTTTTCATCTGCTTTGGGGAATCTTTTTTTATGAATAGCTCCCAAAACGGAAAAGAAGAAAAAATGTAAAATATATAAACTTATTAAAGCGCTTATGATGCTAAATATTAATTTAATGATTTCGACATAATTCATAAGTGCGCTTATTTTATCATCTATTTTGTCACAAAAGTGCCACAAGAAAAGTAATAAGAAATATTTTATTATGTTAGTATGAAATGAAAAACTAAATTCCAGTTTTAAAAATTGAAACCGGAACTTACTCTTTCACTTCTTTTTTATGGAATTTACTCTTTCACTTTTGTATATTTATATCAATTCTCT
>CAJOOD010000120.1 GCA_905236085.1 uncultured Bacilli bacterium | reverse complement strand
CAACAGAAAAGATGTATTTAAAAGTGCCATCCAGTGCTTATAGTTCTTCTTATCGTTTCTCATTTTATTTCTATAATGAAGATGGTAATTATTCTTGGGCAGATGCTTCATATCTTACTTCCTCTGGCGGTGGCGGTAGAGGCGGACAAACCAATTATTATTATTCCTTATCTAGACCGACGAATTATAACAATTTCAAATTATATAGATTTACATCAAATGCCTCTAATTCTACGACAACATATAATGCTGTCAGCGCGGCTAAAACAGTAAATACTAATTATGATATGATTTCTATTAGTTCTATTTCTTCTTCCACGATTAATTTAGGCAGTTGGTCTAATTATTCCTCTGGAGGACAAGGTGGAATGGGTGGTGGACCTGGTGGAATGCAAGAAGGCAATTCCGATAAATCCACCGACAGCGCTAAAGGATTAAAAGCTGCTAATGAAATCAATATCAGCGATGGAAATATCACTGCTAAGGCCTATGATGATGCCATCCACGCTAATTATGGAGATACTTTAGAAAACGGATCAACTGGATTAGGGGATGTTAATATCTCTGGCGGAACATTATCTTTATATGGCAGTGATGATGGAATACACGGCGATAGATATGTCAATATTTCTGGTGGCACTATCAATATCACTTATGCCTATGAAGGAATTGAATCTAATAATATTGTTATCTCTGGCGGAACCACCAATGTAGTGGCAAGTGATGATGGATTAAATGCTTCTAAGAAAGCTAATATGACTCCAAATATTAATGTCACAGGCGGTAGATTAGATGTCACTGTAGGTAGTGGAGATGTTGATGGTATTGATTCTAATGGTAATTTTACCCAAAGTGATGGCGTGGTAATTACACGCGGAGCTCCTAATTCTAATAGTTCTATGGCTTCTGGTTTAGATTGCGATGGAACCGCTAAAATTAATGGAGGAACATTTATCTGTATAGGTGCCTTAGAAAGTACTCCAACTTTAGGCAACGGAGTATATACTTGTCGATATTCTAATACATTATCCGCCAATACATATACCTTAAGTGGGACAAATGTTGACATATCATTTACATTAACTAATTCATATCAAGGTGGAGTTAAAGTTTATTCTTCTTTATTTACAAAAGGTTCAACTTATACCTTAAGTGGCGGAAGCATTAATCTAAGCGCATCAGCGTCCTAATATCTATTAACTATTATAAAAAGTGGTGAATCTATGCAATTCACCCTTTTTTTATAGCAAAAGTTAGATATTTTTTCAAAATCTATATTATAATAAGTTCTAATGAAATATTTCGTTGTCTCGGATATACATAGTTGCTATACCCCTCTTAAGCTTGCTTTAAAAGAAGCAGGATATAATAAAAGAGATAAGAATCATACTCTTATTATTTTAGGAGATATATTTGACCGTGGAGATGAGACTTGGCAGGTTTATCATTTCATCATGTCTATACCTAAGAAAAGAAGAATATTAATCAAAGGCAATCACGAAGATTTATATAAAGAATTAACTTACGCTACATATCCTTTAGGAAGAGATTTTTATAATGGAACAGTTAATACGTTTATTCAATTATCGAATCTTACTAGTGATGCTTCTTGGTATGAAATTAGAAAAGGCGCGACCGCTAGTAAGGCTACTGATCTCATATATTCTAAGGAATGGGAAGAATATTATGAATTAGGCGATTTCATCTTAGTTCATGGCTCTATACCACGTTTACTAGATGATAATGGCTATGCTAAATATGATCCAAATTGGAGAGATGCTCCTATTAATAAATGGAAAGATGCTAGATGGTATTTTGCCGGTCAAGATTATAAAGAAAGATTATTTGATGAAATTATTAAAGAAGGTAAGACCATTGTATGTGGGCATTATGCCACTAATTATTTCTTTCAACATATATTTATGGAAACCAATCATCACGACGAATTATTTGTCACTAAGAATCTAATTGCTTTAGATGCTAATACGCCAAATACTAATAAGGTTAATGTTTTAATTATAGAAAATAATGTGGCTTATAATTCTAAAGGTGAAAAATTAGAATATTAATTTTCTTGTTTTAAAAAACAAATAATTTGTCTAAATCTCTATTTATGACTAAAATTTAAATAAAGCACTGATATTAGGAGGATTTTAAAAATGGCACAAAAAATTCAATGCCCAAATTGTCATACTGTTTTTGAAGTTGACGAAAGTGATTACAACGCTTTATTAGAACATATCAAAACGGAAGAATTTAATAGATTAATCGAAGAAAGAAAAAAGGCTTTAGAAAATGAAAAAACTAAAGATATCGCTTTAGTTAAGCAACAAGCTGAAGCTAAAAACGATAAAGAAATTCATGCTTTAAAAGAGCAATTATTAAAGCTTCAAAATGAATTAAATGCCCAATCCGTAAAAGCGGAAAATGATAAAAATCTCGCTCTTAAGGATAAAGAATTAGCCTCCCAAAAATCAGAAGCGGTTTTAAACGAGAGAATTACTGAATTAAAAGGTCAAATCAAAACCCAAGAAATAGAATCAAAGAATAAGATTCAAGAAGCGATTAACGAAAAAGAAAAAGAAATCGAAAAATTAAAGAATCAACTTCAACTACAGAAATCGGAAGCAGAATTATCTGCGAAAAGTATTAAAGAAAAATATGATAATGAGCTCAAATTAAAACAAGAACAAGTTGATTATTACAAAGATTTAAAAACCAAGATGTCGACCAAACTAGTAGGGGAGACCTTGGAACAACACTGTCAAATACAATTTAATCAATTAAGACCAACCGCTTTCCCAAGAGCGTATTTTGAAAAAGACAACGATGCCTCATCAGGATCTAAAGGTGATTTCATCTATAGGGAATATACCGAAGAAGGTGCAGAAATAATTTCTATCATGTTCGAAATGAAAAACGAGAATGATACCACTGCCACCAAACATAAAAATGAAGATTTCCTAAAAGAATTAGATAAAGATAGGAATGAGAAAAAATGTGAATATGCGGTGTTGGTTTCGATGCTCGAATCCGACTCCGAATTATATAATGCTGGAATCGTTGATGTTTCTTATCGTTATCCAAAGATGTATGTGGTTAGACCTCAGTGTTTCATCCCTATTATTACTTTATTAAGAAATGCTGCTTTAAATGCTTCACAATATAAAAACCAATTAATTGAAGTGAGAAATCAAAGCATTGATGTCGCTAATTTTGAAGATGAATTAAATGACTTCAAGGCTAAATTCGAAAACAATTTCCGTATCGCTGGTGAAAAATTTGAAAAAGCCATTGAAGAAATAGATAAGACCATTGATCATTTACAAAAAGTTAAAGAACAATTATTAGGTAGCGAACGTAATCTAAGACTCGCTAATGATAAGGCTCAAGATTTAACCATCAAGAAATTAACTAAAAATAATCCAACTATGAAAGCTAAATTTGAAGAGGTTAAGAAGAATAATGAGGAAGAATAAATGAAGTATATACTCAATAGAAAACTGAATTTGTCCTACCATTATGGAGATGGAAAAGCCGTACTTGGAATCGTTGGAGTTTTCAACATGTCACAAGACATGATAACCAAGTTCTTTAACCTCGTTGATTCTGATAATATTACTGTTAAAGAAAAGAATAATGCCTTATGGGTTTTTAGCAAATGTCATTTTAGATTTTTGAAATATCCACATTGGGAAGAAACGGAATTAAATTTAAAAACATTTTTTACTGATATAAGTTCTATTAAAACAGTCGCAGAAACAACATGCTGCGATGATAATAATGAATTAGTTTTTATTGGCATTACTGAAGGCTGCGTTATCGATATCAATACCAGAAATATTAGAAGGATATCCACTATATCGTTTAAAGATGATGCTGAACCTAGTGAGTCTAGCTATCCTCTGACATTTAATAATTTAAATAAGATAACATTTCAAGAAAGCGATTATGTCAAAGATGTCAAAGTGGAATATACAGATACTGATTTCTCCGCGCATACCAATAATGTTTCTTATGTAAGATATTGTATCAATACTTTCTCAAGAGATTATTATATGGAAAAAGATATCGAAGATTTTGAAATTCATTTTAAACATGAATCACATTGGGGAGAAACATTAAAGATATATCGTAAAACAGAAGGTAATAATGTTTTCTTCTTAATAAAAAAGGACGAAATAGAAATTATTCGTGCCTCGATGATAATTAAATAAATATCATTCCTTATCTTTATAAAATTCTTCAAGGGCTTTTATATAGAAGTCCTTGTTTTCATAATAGGTTCTATGTCTAGCTTTAGGCACCATCTTATAATCTTTTTGGCAAGTCAAATGATTATATATTTCTTCATTTTGTAATATCGTAGATTCATCATATTCTCCATGAATCACTAGTGTTGGAGATTTAATAATATGCAATTTATCTAAATATTCATAATTACTTAAATTACCTAAAGGTTTAAATTCACATGGTCCCCAGGCGGTTATATATGGAATCTTACCTCCTGCTTTCACTCTTCTAAGACATTCTGGATCATCATCATTTGGCTTAGCAAAGACAAACATTGATAGATAATGTTCTTCAGCTTTCTTAAATGATTTATAGCTAAAATTATTCCTTTTCTCAGCAAATCGGATAGATTTTTGTTCTTTTTCACTCATTTGGATTATTAATCTATGTGTTTCTTTTTCCCATAATGAAGCGGAAGCTAAGGTAGACGATAATATCATTGATAATATTCCATCAGGTTGATAATCACATTGGTAGATTATTTCTAGCATTCCACCCCAAGAATGGCCAAATAGATGAACTTTATCTAGATGTAAATATTCTCTAAGATTAATTAGCTCTTCTACCCATATCTCTTTACGATATAATTTTGGATCAACATCAATAGAGGATAGTCCACATCCTAATTGGTCATACATGATTAAAGGCCTTTTTAAGATGTCGGCTAAGTCATCTAATAATTCAAAACTATTATGAGTGGAACCCGGCCCTCCATGAAGCATTAAAATAGGAGCTTTATTATATTCTTGACCGACAATTCTTACATAGGTCTTATATTCTTTAAATGGTACAAATAATTCTTTTATCGAGGCCATATTCTTGCTTATCTTTATTAATTATAATAAAATCTAACTAGACATGTAATATAAATCACCGAAGGAGAATATTGTATGATTGATGTATTAGTTGTGGGTTCTCTTAATATGGACCACACCGCATATGTAGAAAAAAGACCTAAAGCTGGTGAAACCGTTATTGCTAAGGGAGTTGGTAAAACTCTAGGTGGCAAAGGTTTTAACCAAGCCGTTGCCTGCGCTAGAGGGGGATTAAAGACCGCTTTAGTGGGCGCTATTGGAAAAGATGAAGACGGGAAAGAATTTAAAGAAGCCTTAGCTAAAGAAGGCATTATTGATTTATTAAGCGAATCAGAAAAAGAACCAACTGGTTTTGCTCTTATTACCGTCGATGATAAATCAGAAAATAGCATCGTAGTTTCTCAAGGTGCTAATATGGATTTACCATTTGAAGTTATTGAAAAAGCTATTAAAGAACAAGAACCTAAATACCTATTACTTCAATTAGAAATCAGTAAAGAAAACGTGCAAAAGTCCCTTCAATTAGCCAATTCTTTAGGTATTTGCACGATTTTAAATCCTGCTCCTTATATGAAATTAGATGATGAAACATTTAAATATATTGATTTCTTAACTCCTAATAAAGTGGAATTAGAGGCCTTAAGCGGAAATGATATTTTATCTAATTTGCCAGGCTATGAAATTAAAAACGCCGCTAACGCATTAATGAAAAAGGGCGTTAAGAATGTATTAGTAACTGTTGGTAAAATGGGCTGCTGCTTAAATTCTAAAGACAGATATGAATATGCCGCTGGATATACTGTTGAAGCTCTTGATACCGTTGGCGCTGGTGATTGCTTTAATGGTTATTTCATCTCTGGATTAGTTAGAGGCTATAACTTATATGAAGCTATGAGATTCGCTAATAAAGCCGCGGCCATATCTATCACTAGAAGAGGAGGATCTATTTCTTTCCCAACTTATCAAGAATTATTACCATTTAATCCCAATAAATAACTAAAAATCGGAGAGTATTATCATGGAAAACATTTATAACGAACACTATACTGGCGAAAGAGCCTTATTCAATGTCAAAGATTTATCTATAACAGATACCTTATTTGATGATGGAGAATCACCATTAAAGGAATCAAAAAATCTCAGAATCATTCATTGTACTTTCGGATGGAAATATCCATTATGGTATGATGAAGATGTTGTGGTTAATAATTCCACTTGGAATGATAAAGCTCGCGCGGGAGTATGGTATACCAAAAACATCAAAGTTATTAATTGTCAAATCGATGGTCCTAAGAATTTTAGAAAATCTAAAGGTATCGATATTCAAAATACCGATTTCTCTAATGCCTTAGAAACATTATGGAACTGTGAAGATGTACATTTAGAATCAGTCACTGTTAAAAACGGTCCATATTTTGGTATGAATCTAGTTAACGGCAAAATCAATTCTTTAGATTTAGAAGGTAATTATGCTTTCGATGGAGCTAAAAATTTACTCATTACCAATTCTACATTAATGAGTAAGGATGCTTTCTGGAATTCTGAAAATATTACATGTATCAATTGCAAGATTATCGGTGAATATTTTGCATGGAATTCTAAAAATTTAACCTTGATTGACTGCGAAATTGACTCATTACAAGGATTCTGTTATATCGATCAATTAAAATTAATTAACTGTAAATTAATGGATACTTCTCTATCTTTTGAATATTGCACTAATATTGATGCGGATGTGAATTCTAGAATCAAATCCGTTAAGAATCCAACATCAGGTGTTATTAGATCATTGGGCATTGATGAATTAATCTTAGATGAAAATCAAGCAGAACCTAATAACGTTCAATTCATTGATAAAAACGAAGAATATCAATACAAATATGAAATATAATTTTCTCACCGGTGCGGATAGAAGACATACTGACTGTGCGAAGTGGGATGAATTCGGTGGTGATTTCATTCCTCTTTGGGTAGCGGATATGGATTTTAATGTCGCACCTTGTATTACTGAAGCCATAAATAAAAGAAATTCTCATCCAATTTTTGGCTATGCTTTTCCAGGAGATGATTGGTATGAAGCATGGATTAATTTCATCAAAGATAGACATGGTTTTGAAATAAAGAAAGAATGGATGTTCTTTGCTACTGGAGTTATTCCTATTGTCTCTTCTACAGTAAGAAAGATGAGTAAAGAAGGAGATAATGTTTTATTATTAACTCCCATATATGGAACATTCTTTAATTCCATAGTTAATAACAATAGAATTCCATTAGAATCCAAGATGATATATAAAGATGGAGAATACCATATCGATTGGAAAGATTTAGAAGAGAAGATGTCACTAGATAATACCCCTCTTATGATATTCTGCAATCCTCATAATCCAACCGGACAATTATGGGATAAAGAAACAATGATGAAAATAGGGGAATTAGCCTATAAACATCATGTTGTGGTGCTATCTGATGAAATACATTCTGAATTAACTGATCCAGGTGTTAAATATATTCCTTACGCAAGTGTAAATGATATTAATAAGAACAACTCTATTATTGCTATATCTACTTCTAAATGGTTTAACCTAGCTTCTATTCAAGCGGCAATGTGTTATATTCCAAACGAAGAAATAAAAAAGAAAGTAGAAAGACAACTCAATACTGATGAATGTGCAGAACCTAATGCTTTTGCTTGTCCTGTAACTGTTGCGGCTTTAAATAATGGTAGAGAATGGTTAGATGAAGCTAGAGAAGTCATAAAAGATAACAAGGACTTTATGGTGGATTATATTAAAAATAATATTCCAGACATAGAAGTTATTAGAGGTAAAGCAACCTATATGAGTTGGCTTAATGTGAGCAAATTCACCGCAGATTCAAATGATTTATGTCAATATTTGCTAAAAAAGCATAAAGTCTTATTCTCTCCAGGAACTAATTTTAGAGGAGACGGAATCAATTATCTTCGTATTAATGTGGCTTGTCCAAGGTCTCAATTAATAGAGGGATTAAATAGATTCAAGGAAGGCATAATTAAATATAAAAATGAAAGAAATAGATAGATTACTTGAAGGCAATAAGAAATATATCAAATCCAAAAATACAATAGGAGATATATCTACGGAAAGAAGGTTAAAGACTTCAAATGGACAATCTCCTTTTGCAGTAGTGGTTACTTGTAGCGATTCTCGTGTAATACCTGAGGCTATCTTTAATGTTGGCATTGGCGATATATTTGTTATCCGTTTAGCGGGCAATGTTATTGGCGATTATGAATTGGCATCTATTGAATATGCTTGTTCACATTTAGGCGCTAAATTAGTCATGATCATGGGACATACTGGATGCGGGGCTATTCATTCTGCAATTATTCGTCACGCTGGAGGATATGTTGACCAATTATTAAAACCTATCTTGGCCGCTATTGGAGAAGAAAAAGATGAAATAGAAGCATCTAAACTTAATGCCATTTATGGCGCTAATGTTGTTAAGAACAAATTAGATTTAAAAGATGTAGAGATTGTTTCATCTATCTATGACATCAATACTGGACTAGTTACTTTGCTCTAGAAATCTGCAAAAACTTGATATTTTTATAGTTTCCATTAAAATTGTTTCTATACACAACTAGGAGTTTTTATAATTTGAAATTTAAGAATTTTGAAGCATCAACAAGCACATCAATCGCGCCATTTTCTAAATCGTTTAAATTATATAGATGTTGAAGGACATCAAATGTTTCTTCTAAATTATGTTTTGCGTCATTCCATCCAATACCATCGGTGAACCATACGAATTCAAATCCATCAATTTCTTTAGATTCTAAAGTTAATGTTTTATAGCTTCTTGCGGTCTCATTTAATTTAGAGCCACTGCTACCATAGAAGTTGCATTCACAAGCAAATATAGTGCCTAATGCTCCAATGAAGACAAAATCAAATCTCTTTTCTGCCTTACCATCATTGCTAAGTTTAGATAAGTTGATATGGAATCTCTTTTCGACTTCAGAAGCATACATTTCCTTGAAGTATGTTTCACCTTTAACTAAACCAGCCTTGATTAGATATGATTCAACTAAATCTTCCATTACATGACCAGTCCTATTTTTACGTCCATTGGTGTCCATACCAACTTCAACGCCTAAAACATAATCAAGGAGGTTATTAATAATGTGGTTTTGGAGTAAATCGAAAAGACCACTATTTCTCATAAAGAGAGTGTATTGTTCAACTGTATAGTTCATCTTAACAAAGTTAAAGACATAACTTCCATCAGCATCTTGAACTTTAATTTCAGCCTCACGTTTTGCTAATAAAATCGGCACCACGACCAAAACATTAGGATATTGTTTAACGATAGATTTGAATTCTTCTTCGATATTTTTGGAGCCAATAAGCGAATTTAAAATATTAAGTTCAACTTTAATCTTTTGAACATTTTCATAAACCTTTTCAAAATCTGTGTAATAAGTCCATGTGGCGATGCTATCTTTCATCGTTAATAGCCAAGTGTTAAAATCTCGTACGTTCATAATCTCTCTTTTTATTTCAATGACCCTAATCGTGTTTATCTAATGTGTTAATTGTATCGCAATTTGAACACACATGAAAATCACGGTTCTCGCCAATCCAATTAGGTTGATTATTTAAAATTGTACCACATTTGATGCAGTGCCATATATATTCATCATTGCATTTTGGGTTTAAAAGCTCGCATTTGCACTTATCGCAAACATTCACCCTCCTATCCGCATCAAAATTCATCTGAAACGATAAACTTGCGTCACAGTTAGGACAAACAAAAATATCCTTAGTACAAAGATATTGGTTGAAAGACTCAAGTAAATTATTTTGAAGAACTTTTGGTATGCTTGAATCATAGTTATCACGATTAGTAATCCAAGATTCCCCTGTAAATTTTCCAAAATCATTAAAATCTAAGATGAAAGTCCATTCACTGATACCGCTGGTGCTTTTAACGGTAAACTTAGCTTTACAATTATCGAATTCGATTGCAGTAATTCTTTTGATTTTTTTCGATTCGGTTTCCACGATATTTCTAAATTCTGATTCGCTAATAATTTGTCTATTAAAATCAAAAGGACATTGTTGCCTCTTTTTTTCTTCTATATATTCATCATCAGGAACAATTCCTAATGTTAAAGTACTCATAACTTTTCTAAAAAACCCCATTTTATTTTTCTCCTAAATATCTCTTCTTCGTTAATTCTAAATATTCTTTATCTAATTCAATACCGATATATTTTCTATTCATTGCTGCCGCTACTACTCCAGTTGTACCAGAACCATTAAATGGATCAAGGATTAAGTCGCCTTCTTTAGTAGCTGCGATAATTAGTCTTTCCAATAGTTTAACAGGTTTTTGTGTTGGATGCTTTCCATATTTCTTTTCGCTCTTAGGAGCGGTGGCAATTTCTACGATTTCAGGTTCAATGTCTTCAAATTCCCACACATCTTTCATCTGTTTACCGCCATTTTCTTCTTTCATGGCGTCATAATTGAAATAATGTGTTCCCTTTTTCTTGAGAGTTAATTGTTTTCTAGCCCAGATTATTGTTTCAGTAGAATGAGTGAAACATCTGCAAGCAAGGTTTGGTGCTGGATTAGTTTTCTTCCAAATGATGTTGTTGATAATCGAGTATCCTTCTAATTCTAAGGCCACTCCAATTGCATATACACTATGTAGAGTAGATGAAATCATTATAGTTCCGTTGTCTTTAAGAATTTCTCTACATAACGCTATCCATTTACGGTGGTATTTGATTCTATCTTCAATGGTTTTGGAATAATCCCACTCACCTTTATCAACCGAAACCTGTTTACCACTTTGGCAACTAATTCCTCCACTTGATAAAAAATATGGGGGATCTGCAAAGATTAGGTCGATAGATTTAGGTGGAATTTGCTTTAATAATTTAAAAGAATCACCTTTAAGTAGTGTAAATGAATCATCCTGAAAATAAATATTACGTTTCGTAAACATATTAATAATTGGTAATAATTACTTCTTCAACATTTCCACGACCATCAGCCTTGGAATTGATGCTACGTCTAGCTTCTACAACTTCGATGTTAAACCCTTGATAGAGTTCATTAACATATGTAGTGTTGTGATTACTAGCCATAACATAAACACCTTTGTCAGATAATTCTTTAAATACTTTTGCTAGTCTAGCTTGCTCTGCCTTACCAAAATTATCTTTGGTATAAGTGGTAAAAGAATCTTTATTTTCTAAAGTATCATATGGTGGATCAAAATAAACAAAGTCACCCTTTTTCGCAGTTGATACCGCTTTCTCAAAATCTTCCATTAAAATAACTGGTTTTCTCTTTTTAATGTATTTATGAGTTTTGCTTATATTGTACTCATCATAACAATTTGGCTGCAAATTGCCGTTAAATGGCACATTAAAATACCCTTTAGAATTTACTCTATATAGTCCATTAAAACAAGTTTTGTTCAAATAGATAGTTCTCGCGGCTTTATCATAGATTTTCATCGTCTTATAGGCTTGAGTTCTATCTAAGTTTCTAACTTTGTAATAATTTTCTTCGCTGTGGTTATCTTGATATTCATCGATTTTGGCAATCATTTTTTCATACCACTTTTGATTTCTTAAACACTTATAAACCGCGATTAATTCTTTGTTAGTATCATTGATGACAGGATGAGCTGGCTGTATGGCAAATAAAAGTGCTCCGCCACCAATAAATGGTTCGTAGTATTTATTAAATTTCTTTGGACACTTTGCGGTTAATTTATCCAATAATTGGGTTTTGCCGCCTGCCCATTTAACGATTGGGTGCAATGTTTCCATAAAAGATAACTCCTATCGAGCGATACTATACATCACTATTTCTGATTCCATAATAATTATAGGATCTTTGCTCCTATAATATATATTAATATGAATATCAAAATAGTCAATTTTTTAGAGCATATTTTTTAAAAAACCTCACACTTTTGTAAGCTTAAGTGATGAGGCTTTGTTAATAATTAGAATTATTTTATTGTTTTTTAATTCTAGACCAAAGAATAACAATAATTTGTCCAGGTACACCTACGAAGAATATCGGCCATAAATTATAAACAAGATTTGAATAGCACAATATAGCAAGATAAGTAAACACTAATGCGCTCCAAACAAGAATAGAAATATAAATATAATTTCTCTTAATAGGTCCCCATAAGGTATTAAAGACGATAGCTAATATCATCGATATTGGTACGCAAGCAATAAAAGCCATCCAAGGATATGATTCAACCCCATTATAAATAATAGAGAAAATAAAAGATAAAGTTCCAATTAACCACACACAAGATATACCTAATAAGGAAATGATGGTTCTACTATTAGAATGAGTTGACTTCTCTTTAATTTCTTCAATAATAAAATCTTCTTTTAATAAATCATCTACCTTAATTCCATAAAAGTCTGATAATTCTTTTAAGGTATCAATTGTGGGTGCGGTTTCACCAGTCTCCCATTTAGATACTGCCTTATCAGAATAATGAAGTTGTTCCGCTAATTCGGCCTGAGTGATCTTCTTGTTTTTTCTTAATTTAACAAGATTTTTTGCAATGACAAATCTTAAAGTTTCCATAACACAAATATTCTAACAAATTAATAAAAAAAGTCACGATAAATCTGATTTCCCCCTTTTTAAGAGAGTTTGAGAAATAGTTCTCTCTTGAATTATTTTTAACGTTAGATAACATCAAACAAACTCTTGGTTTATAGTATGTTAACCCGAAAAGGGTGGAGGTGTTTTATGACAAGAAATAAAAAAGTTAAAAAAATCATTCCTATATTTTTTGCTTGTGATAACAATTATGCCAAATATTTAGCGGTTACTATCAAGTCCATGATGCATAACGCTAATAAGAAAGATTATGCTTATCGTTTATATGTCATGGAAACAGATTTAGACATTAAATATTTAGATAAATTTAAAGCATTACTAGAGGGTGATAGCACCATTGAATTTGTCGACGTGAAAAAACAAATCAAATCCTTTATGTCACGAATTATATTAAGAGATTATTATACATGCGCTACATATTATCGTTTCTTTATTATGGAAATGTTCCCACAATATGATAAGGCTATCTACCTCGATAGCGATATCGCTGTGGTGGGCGATATATCTAAATTCTATAACTATCAAATTGGTAATAAATTATTAGGCGCGGTTCAAGATGAAGTCTTATATATCAATGAACCATTTGCATTATATTCTCAATTAAATGTGGGAGTACCTACTAACAAATATTTTAATGCTGGAATATTACTCATGAATCTAAAACAATTTAGAGAACAAGATATCTACAATAAGTTCATTAAATTGTTAATGGTGAAGTCTTTCCCAGTAGCTCAAGACCAAGAT
>CAJOOD010000119.1 GCA_905236085.1 uncultured Bacilli bacterium | reverse complement strand
TTGGTTCTAATTGTTCCAGAGAATAAGAAGACATCTTGTAACATTTGTCCAATCGCTTTTCTTAATGATTGAATCTTAATGTCTTGGATATCAATATCGTCGATTAATATTTGACCTTTTTGAATTTCAAAGTTTCTCACTATTAATGATAAGATAGTAGTCTTACCCGCGCCTGTAGCGCCAACAAAGGCACAGGTATCCCCAGGATTAACCACAAAGGAAACATCTTTTAATATCCATTCACCTTCATTATAGGCAAACCAAACATTTTTAAATTCAATCTTGCCTTTGAAGTGATCGATTTCTTGAGCACCTTCTTTATTTAAGACATCTGGTTTAACATCTAATAAATTGAATAATTTTTCTGTACCTGATAAGGCTCTTTGAAGGTTATTTAATTGATCTGCGAGTTGTTCAACTGGCGAGAAGAAATTGCCGACAAGGAGATAGAAAGCTACAATTTCACCAGCGTTTAGATTAGTTCTTAAACCCATCCAGAAGATTAAGGCATATGAACTGATATATAGTAATGAAATTAAAGGACGATAAATACCAAAGGCGACATGGATATGGAAATTATCTTTCCTAATGGCTTCATTTCTGCCCGAGAAATCATTATGTTGTCTTTCTTCTTGGTTGAAGAATTGAATTATCTTCATGCCAGATAATGACTCATTTAAGAAGGTATTCATTCTAGATTCATCAATACGAATCTTATTGAATAATTTTCTTACCACCTTGCCAAAGACAAATGAGGCTACAAAGATAATAAATACTACGATAAGCAATAATAAAGATAATCTCCATGAAATAAAGAGCATAACAATATAGACTGCGACTATGGTTAACATTGATGAGACAACATTAACTAAGACATTAGTAAATAAATCAGATATAGAAGCAGTGTAAGAAGCCACTCTAGTGACAAGCGCACCGACAGGCATCATATTTAATTGGTTGGAAGACATATGTTCAATATGTTCAAATACCTCCATTCTTAACTTAAATACGATATTTTGTCCGGCTTTTGATAGGGTTATCGCATTAAAATAATGTAGTGCTTGTTGTATTAAGGCGATGCCAAGATAACTTAAAGCAAACATTATAATACTAACTAAAGATGTCTGGACTAGATTATCACTTTTTAAGGTGTTGGTTATTTGAGCGGTGATTAAAGGCATGACTGTCGAACAGCCCACTTGTAATATGATTAAAACAAAGACGATTAAGAATCTCCACCACTCAGGCTTAAAATATTTGACCGCTCGTTTGAAGACCTCACCTAATGGAAGGTGTTTATCACCATATAATCTATTTAATTCTTCATTCATAGACTATTTACCTCCTTCCACTTCTCTTTCGAGTTCTTGGAGATAGACCATCTTTTGATAAGTTGGTGATACCTTCATTAAGTTCTCGTGAGAATCAAATGCTTCTACTTCGCCGTTATTTAAAACTAATATCTTATCTAGATGAGATACTGTTGATACTCTAGAAGCAATAACGATTGTCGTCTTACCAGCGCGTTGAGTTTTAATATTATGTAAGATTGTTTCTTCGGTTTTAACATCTACCGCGGAAACAGAATCATCTAATATCATAATTGGAGCTTCTTTAATATAGGCTCTAGCAATAGATATTCTTTGCTTTTGTCCACCAGATAAAGTCACTCCATATTCTCCAGATATGGTGTTATAGCCATCTTTAAATTCTTCGATGTTGTCATCTACCGCGGCAAATTTGGCGGCTTCTTTTACCTTGTCCATTACCTTATCAGCGTCATCAAAGGCAATATTTTCAGATATTCTATCAGAGAATAAGAAATTATCTTGAGGAACATAAGCAATACATCTTCTTAATGATTTTAATTGGCATTTCATCATATCATTGCCGTCGATGAATATACTATTTTCATCAACATTATATGTTCTTAAGATAAGATTGACTAAAGTGGTCTTACCACACCCAATCTTACCAACAATACCAATGGTTTCGCCTTCATTGATTTTGATATTAATATTTTTCAATGTTGCTTCTTTAGCTTCAGGATAGGTAAAAGAAAGATTCTTAAATTCAATATTTCCTTTAATATTTTCTAAAATAATTGGATTTTCGCAGTCTTTTATATCTTCTGGAGAATCTAAATAGGCAGTTATTCTTTTTAATGATGCTTTACCTCTACTTCTCATAGTGAATATTTGACCTAAGGCAATCATTGGCCAAATAAGGGTAGAGAAATAGCCGGCGAATGTCACTAATTGACCAGCGGTTAAATTGATGGTCACACCAAAGACATTAATTGGTGAGCCAATAACGCTTTGATAAACTATCCAGCTACCAAAGCCTAAAATAGTTGTGGTAATAAGAGCGATGATGGTTTCAATTGATACATGGAATAATGTTTCAATTTTAGCAAAGCGATAATTCACATCATAATTCTTTTTAGCCACTTTGCTAAAAGCATGTAATTGTTGGTTTTCTTTAACAAAGGCTTTAATTACTCTAATACCAGTGAAATTTTCTTGTGAGAAATCATATAATTCATCAGTGGCTTTTTGTCTATTAGTCCACATATCAGTCATATATTTTTCCACGAGAGCGCCCCAAAGGATGATTAAGGCGATTGGTAAGGCACATATTAAAGATAAGAACCAATCTAGACCAATCATCTTAGCAATCGCGATAATTGATAAGAATAAGGCATCGACGAGTTGAACAGTTCCCCAACCAAAGATATCACCAATGGTTTCAATATCAGAAGTAAACCAAGATAAAACATTACCAATGCTGTTGCTATGGAAATATGAAGCGGATAATCTTTGGGCTTTTTGATACATCTCATCTCTTAATGAGGCTTGTATCTTATCTGAAGCGGTAAAGATGGTAATTCTAAATAAGAATCTACCCACAAACATAATCGCTGCGACAATAACAACCGATAAGATAATTTGCTTTACTTCTTCTTCGTGACCTTGGATACTTCCAGCGTCAAATAAGTCAACGATTTGACCTAAAAATTCTGGTAAATATAATTGTGAATAATCAATTACCACTAAAGCGGCAATGCCAATTAAGAATAACCAGGCATATTTTAGATAGAATCTGTTGACGTATTTTCCAAATAACATAATTTAAATAACTGATAGTCAGTATTTAAAATTATACGGTATAAAAAATTAATATCAATCAAACTTTTATTTTCTTGATATAAATCTTAACATGGTCTGCAATCTAGAGACATTATAACGAAGAACAAAATACGGTAAGAGGTTTAAAATTAGATTAACTGTGGCTACAGGAATAGCCATTAAAAAGCAGATATCTAGTGGAGTGATGAATATGATTAGATAACCTAATATTCCTGTCACTAGATGTATCATAGAACCATAATTACATTCCAAAATAAATTGTTTGATATATGTAGGAGATTTAGGATCATAGATTTTATCTTTATGGAAATTGGTAAAACCCCCTAATTCTGGTATTTTATCTTTCCATTTTTTGATGCCTATTTTCTCATAGAATTTTCTCTCATTTGGTTTAGAAATAAATATTTTCTTGCTAGAATCAAACCATTTTTCCGGTAATTTTCTAATAATGATGGCCCCGATAGCGTCTATTAACATCACTGAAATGGTTAATAATGGAGTAAATAAAGCATAAAGATAAGAATAATTAAAATAAGGGCATAACATGCCGGCGATAGCTAATATGATTCCTGTTCCCATTATTATGATAGTTAGATATGCTTTCATATTATTCGCTCGTATATTTTAATTTCTCGTGATAGACCTCTTCATATTTATTTTTAAAGGCCTCATAATTATCATTCATCATCTTTTGACTTCTATCTTTCTTATTTAAGTCCATGTCTGGATAAATAGGTTCTAGGATATGAAGAGTCCACGCATCTAAAGGATTGCCTTTTTTATCTTTATAATTTGATGGTTCTATTTCAATAAAGATAGGAATAACTGCGACATTATTTCTAACAGCGATATCAAAGGCGCCCGGCTTTAATGGTCGAGGCTTTTTATAATTAGGCCATAAGGCTTGCTCAGGATAGATTAATATCTTCTCTCCTTCTTTTAATAAGGTCGATGTTGCGGAGAGAAATTCCTTCATGACTTGGAAGTCCGCGGCTAATGGAAGAGTATTACAATTCCTAAAGAAAAAGCCGTATAACCCCGCAAATTGGGAATAATTTCCTTCTCTTATCACTTTCCATAAATCTTTTTTACCTTCTTTTTTCATGGATTTATATATGGCATGATAAATCGCATAATTATCAAAAGGATGAAAATGATTCGCGGTTATTATTGCTCCATCTTGTACAGATTCAAAATTTTCTATACCTTTAACTTCCTTAATGATTATTTGATTTTTCTTAATCATTCTTTCGAAATAATTAAAAGCTACCCTATTAGCGATTCTGGTTTTAATTTTAGAAGTTAATTTCTTCTTTAAATAATCAACTTGGCCAGGCTTAATAGGTATGGTGGGCGGATCAAGAAATATGTCTTGATCAAAATAACCTTTCTCTTCATATAAGGCTATCTTACTAGCAATATCTAATTGTTCCTTGGAGTTCTCCATCAAGTTCACCTTTTTCTTGTTTAGCCATAGCTTCAGCATTTAACTGTAAGACTAAATCCATAAGATGTTTAGAATGCTCATCATCGATAGCTTGCATTTCTTTGGTATAGGAATTTTTAGCATCTAATATATCTTGATAGAATTCAGTCATCTTTGCGTATTTCCAGAAATGTTCTTCATATAAAATTCCATCATATTTCCATGGTTTCCACGCCATTTTAAAATGAATGATTTTTACTAATTTGTCATTAAATAACGGGGTATGGAATGGGTTTTTGTTCCATGCAAGTGGAAAAAGTCTAACCTTGCCATAGCATAAATAATTTAAATAATCTTGGTCTTGAGCTACTGGGAAAGACTTCACCATTAACAATTTAATGAACTTATTGTAGATATCTTGTTCTCTAAATTGTTTTAG